>CABMOR010000029.1 GCA_902388225.1 uncultured Oscillospiraceae bacterium
TGAAGAAGAGATATTTCCTCAATTTTCGACAGCATACCGGTTCTCCTTTCAAATCATTTAACCGATTAACATTTAACCGACAAACAATTTAACATCGTACAGCTCAAAAGTCAAGGGGGATTTTGTAAACAAATTTTTAAAACCCGGTTCAGTTGATTTTTGCCGCTGTTGATTTTTTTACCTTTTTATGTTATAATGTGGAAAATAATTTTTGGAGTGTTTTTATGAATAAAGTATTCAAGTTCCTGCTTTCTGGCACCCTAACTGCGGCGCTTGCCTTTACAGGCACGGGCTGCATAGGCAGTCTTGCCGAAAAGGATTATTCTTCCTTTAAGGTGTCGGGCACCTTTGGGGACAACATGGTATTACAGCGCAACGAGCAATTCCGGGTTTGGGGATTTGCCGACACCTCTCTCGACGGGGAAAAGGTAACGGTGGAATTCATGGAGGAAAAAGCCGAAACGGTCATTGCCGGCGGAGAATGGTGCGTTGTCTATCCAAAAGCCCTTCCGGCGAGCACAAACGCAAGCGACATGACCGTTAAATGCGGTACCAAAGAAATTACCATAAAGGACATTCTTGTGGGAGATGTATATATGGCTGTTGGTCAGTCCAACATTGCATATACCTTTGATGAGGCAACCACCAATTCCCCGGCAGGCTATGCCGGAAACGACACCGTGCCGAATCCGGATGATCTCATTCGCATATGCAATAACGGCCTTGTTTATCAAAGCGCCTATCCTGCCCAGGGGTCGGATGAGGAATGCAAGGACATAATCCAAAACGGCGGCTGGCAAAAAACCACTCCCGACACGGTCAAGGATTTTTCGGCCGTGGGATATTTCTTCGCAAAGGATCTGCTTCAAAAAACCGAGGGCAATATACCGATTGGCATAATCGAAATAAACGGAAACGGTCAGGCCATTAACGCCTTTTTGCCAAACGAGCTTTCGGAGCAGCTTAGCACCGACGAAAAAGATTCCGACGGGCTCTATAAAACAAATTACGGCGGAACAAAAATCCCAACCCGCTTTATGTATAATCACTATATGCGGCCCTTTAAAAACACAGCCATTGCCGGAATGGTTTGGTATCAGGGAGAGAGCGATTTTATTGTCGGCTCCTATGAAACCTACAACACGCGTTTTAAGGCCCTTGTGGAATACATGCGCCAAAACAGCAATCTGACCAACAAAGATTTCCCTGTTTTTGTAACCGAGCTGCCCTCCATGTTTAACGGCACCGAGGAAGGCCGGGCGTTTCTTCCCACCGCCGCCATACGAAGCACCATGGGGCTCATTCCCACGGTTGTGGACAACACCTACATGGCGGCCACATCCGACATATGGAAGGACAGAGAATATTCAAACAATCTTCATCCCTACTGTAAATTTTACATTGCCAAAAGGCTTTCGGCCCTTGCAGGGTCGGTTGTTTACGACAACGGAGGGCCGAACCTGACGGCCGGTCCCCAAATAAAGGGATATACCCTGTCAAGTGACCAAAAGAGCGTCACGCTTTATTTTGATTATGTGGGAAAGGGGCTTAAATCCTTTGAAAACCAAGAGATAAAGGGCTTCCTTGTAAACAACAATACTTCTCCCTCTTCGGTGGAAATAACCGGATATAACAGCCTGAGGGTGACGGCAAACGAGGTTATAGCCGAAGTAAAATACAACGCCCCCTCCACCGTTTACAACCCCGGCATATGGTATTCGGCTACCCAAAACACCTTCCCCGAAAACATCAATATGTGCAGCTCGGAGGGTATTCCCATGATTGCCTTCGCCACCGCCGTCAGCACCGACGGACAAATGGAGGTTTTTGATTTGGGAGATGTTAACAAAGACAAAAACATAAAAATAGACGACGCCCTTCTGACCCTTCAGCAAGTGGTGGGTAAAATAAAGCTCGGCAAAGAACAAATATCTCTTGCCGACGCAAATCTCGACGGTTATGTTAATATCATTGATGCTCTTCTTATCCTTCAAGCCTCGGTGGGCAAGGCCTCCATCCCGAAATTTTAAATCCCTTTCATAACAAAAACAGGCGCCGCCCTTGGAAATTCTCGGGCGGCGCCTGACTGTTGTTTTATATGCTGTTTTAAACAGGTAATAAAGGAGATCTTATCTGCATTTGCAAAACCATCAGCGCATCGTCAACGGTTACTTCTCCGTCACCGTTCATGTCACAGTACCTTTTCTGCATATTTATGGGCCGAATTTTTTCAACGGCAATTTGTAAAACGCCGAGAGCATCGCAAACGGTTTGCATTCCGTCAAAATCAAAATCTCCCACTCTGAAAAAGTCTTCGTTCTGAAGCGACAAGGCGGTATTAAGCAGCTTTTGGGCGTTTCCCACCTGTGCCTTTTGCTCGTTGGTAAGGAGGTAATAATATACAAGCGCTTCTCCTATGGCCGAGCTGTCCTCCTGCTGTGAACCGATTTTATCAATGGCTCCCACCGTCAATTCAACCGTCGCATTTTCTGTATTTTGATTTTTCAAGGCCGTTTCGCAAAGCTCGGTCATTTTTTCGGCATTTTCCACAAGGGATTTTTGCCGTTCGGAAAGGTTGAAATAAACTACAAGCATTCTTTCGACGTCCAAAACATCCAGGTATGGGCTTGCCGCCGTGTTTTCTGCCATAAAATCCACAACCGCCGCCATGTCGTCCTTTTCAACTGGGAAGGAGTCAATCTTGGCACAAACAAAGCAGCCCGACGAAGCAACGGAAAACGCCAAAACAAAGGTCATCATCCCACATATTGCTTTCTTCAACATACATATACCTCCTGAATATAACAGTTTTGCCGTTTTGCAATTCCATTATATTACATTATGCAATAATTGTCAACATCTTTTTGTGAGAAATGTTTGTTTTTTTTTGTGAAATATAATGAATGTTTTGCTGCTAATGTTTTTTTCGTTCAAATATCATCGCAAAGGGTGGCGGCCATTACCGCCTTGATGGTGTGCATACGGTTTTCGGCCTCTCTGAAAACAACCGACCGTTCGCTTTCAAACACCTCATCGGTAACCTCCATATCCTCTCGGCCGAATTTCTCACACATTTCCCTGCCGATGGCGGTTTCCTTGTTGTGATAGGAAGGTAGGCAGTGCATAAAAACCGCGTCGGCCGCCGCCCTTTCCATAACGGCCGAATTTACCTGATAGGCCGAAAGGTCGTTTATACGCTCCTCCCAAATCTGAACCGGCTCGCCCATGGACACCCAAATGTCGGTGTAGACCACCTGAGCGCCCGCCACCGCCTTTACGGGGTCGGTTTCAAAGGTAATGCTTCCGCCGCTTTGGGCCGCAAGCTCTTTGCAGGTGTCAATAAGCTGCTTTTCGGGCATGTATTTTTCGGGACAGCAGCCCACGAAATCCAGACCCATCTTTGCACAGCCAACCATAAGGGAATTGCCCATGTTATATCTGGCGTCGCCCATGTAAACAAATTTAATGCCCGAAAGGCGTCCGAACTGTTCCTTTATTGTCAGAAAATCGGCAAGAATCTGGGTCGGATGGAACTCATCGGTCAGCCCGTTCCAAACCGGAACATCTGCATATTTCGCCAGACTTTCCACAATTTCCTGTCCGTATCCTCTATATTCAATACCGTCATAAATTCCCGAAAGCACACGGGCGGTATCGGCAATGCTTTCCTTTTTGCCTATCTGAGAGCCGGTTGGGTCAAGATATGTGGTGCCCATGCCAAGGTCCCTTGCCGCCACTTCAAAGCTGCAACGGGTGCGGGTGCTGGTCTTTTCAAAAATCAGCGCCACATTTTTCCCTTCGAGCATACGGTGGGGTATGCCCTCCTTTTTTTGCTTTTTAAACCTCCCGGCAAGGTCAATCAGAAAACCTATCTCCTCGGGGGTGAAATCAAGAAGCTTGAGAAAATCTCTGTTTTTTAAAGAATTCATAATATCCTTCCTCTCGAAATTATTTTAAATCATCATTAAACTGGGGGTTGTATTCTCCGTTGTCCTTTCTGCGTTTTGTTTCCCCTGCGTGCTTTGCAAATCCCACAGCCACAACCACAATTATAAGTATGACAACGGCAATCATGGCAAGGGTGGCGTTTCTCACCCGGGAATCGGCCTGCTCCTGAGTTTCGGTGTTGGAGATGGTCCTTGTTATATAGGCGGTGTCAAATATGGACTGACCCTCGTTCATGTCGTTTTCGGTCATGCCCGGAGCATAGTACATTATTGAATATTGCAGACCGTTTTTTACCGTGGTCATATAAAGAGTATCCACAACGTCGGTTCCCACGGAGGAAAATTCAATGTAGATATAATGGGCGTCCCCCTGGTCGACCTCGGTCTTGCCCACAACGGTATATCCGCTTCCGTTAAAGGAGGAAACTATCTTCTTGTAAACATCCACAACCGTGTCCGAATCGGACTTTTTAAGTTCCCAAATGTCTATGGTGGTGTCGCTTCCGTTTATGGCTACGCTGCAGCTTCTTCCAAGGCGGTCCTTGGCATAGAACACCCCTCCCTCGCTTTGCTTAAAGGCGGTCATTTCCTCGGGATTTATGTCATATTCCGAAAGAGCCGGGTCGTCGGCCGAAAAGTCGCTCATTACAAAAACCTTCATATCCTTCGGAAAGGATATTTTGAAGTAGCTTTCGGGATCCTCATACCCCACCTTTCCGCAGGAGGAAAGCGCAAACATAAGGACGGCCGCCGCAAAAATGCACAAAAAGCGTTTCATAAATTTCTCCTTTAGTTTCAATCTATACGATTATAACATCAACCGCCGTTTATTTCAAGGATAAGGTTGATTTTGTTTTTCTTTTATGGTATAATGCTCGAAAAACAAAAGTAAAGAAGGAATACATTATGCTGTATATTATGGATACGGCCAATCTTGATAAGATACGCCATTGCGTGGAGTTTTATCCTATTGACGGCGTTACCACCAACCCTTCGATTATTTCAAAGGAGCATTCCGATTTCCCAAAGCTTATTAAGGAAATCCGCTCTATTATCGGCGAAGACAGAATGTTCCACATTCAGGTCACCGGCGACACCTATGATGAAATCGTCAAGGAGGCCACCGATCTGAGAGACTATGTGGGCGGAAATCTTTACATAAAGGTGCCTATTTCCAAAGAGGGTCTTAAAGCCACCTCAAAGCTCAAGGAGCTGGGCATGAAGGTTACCGAAACCGCCATATTCACTCCCCAGCAGGCTCTTATTGCCGCCAAGGCCGGCGCCGATTTCGTGGCACCCTATGTTAACCGCCTTGACAACATCGTTTCGGACGGAGTAAATGTGGTGGGGGACATTGTCACCCTCTTTAAAGCCCACAACATAAACACCAAGGTTTTAGCCGCCAGCTTTAAGACGGTGGAGCAGGTTCACAAGATTGCCATGCTCGGTACCCATGCCATTACCATCACCCCCGAGCTCTACGACTCCATCATTTATCATCCCATGACCCTCTACGCCATTGACGATTTTAAGGCCGACTGGGAAAGCGTCTACGGAGATAACACCATCCTCAAGATGTTTGATAAATAGAAGCTTTTAATTAAAGGATGTTCAACCCTGCAACCCCCCCTTACGGTGCGTTGCGGGGTCGTTCGTGTTCGGCAAAATGTTGCGACCGCCTTCCCCCTTTTGTACCACAGCCCCGCTTCTTTTTACCGATTTTTATTATATCCGCCTCATTTAAAGGAGAGTCTATGCCATTTTTCGACAATTATCTCACCTCACTGCCCGAATACCGCTCCCTGGAAAACGCACTGAAAAAGGACCGACTGCCCTGCGGGGTTACCGGTGTTTCCCATGTTCATCGGGCTCATATAATAACCGCTCTCTGTCGCAAAACAGAACGCAGAGGGCTTGTTTTGGTTGGAGACGAGGCTGAAGGAGCAAAGCTCTGTTCGGACATAAACGCCATGGGCGGAAAGGCTCTTTTGCTTCCCGCCAGGGACTTTGATTTCCGTCCCAACGGAGCTTCCTCAAGAGAATACGAACAGGAGCGACTTTTCGTTTTGTCCAAGGCTCTCGAGGGAGATTACGGCCAGATAATCGCCTGCATTGACTCGGCAATGGAATTCACCATTTCTCCCGAGCGTCTTTTTCGTATGAATTTTACCCTCTGCTCCGGACAGGAAATTTCTCCCGACAGCGTAGTTGAAAAGCTTTTAAGCCAAGGATATGTGCGCTGTACCACGGTCGAGGGACCGGGTCAGTTCGCCAAAAGAGGCGGCATTTTAGATATTTTCACTCCCGACAAGGACCTACCTACCCGAATTGAATTTTGGGGTGACGAGATAGACTGTATTGGCAGTTTTGATGTGCTGACCCAGCGAAGAAATGACAGCTTTGAGCAGATAAATGTTCCGCCGGCAAGAGAAATTCTTATAGCAAATCCCGATGGGCTTGCTCAAAAGCTCGAGTCGGCCGTAAAACGCCTTCGCTCTCAACGAGGGGAAAAGTCAAAGCAGCAGCTTCTTTCGGATGCCGAGCTTTTAAAAACCACCGGCTTGACAGGCGGACTCGACCGTTTTATCCCCTTTATAGAGGACTGTAGTTCGACAATTTTCGACTATACCGCCGACGCCCTTCTCTTTGTCAGCGACACGGCCAAGGTCAAGGAAAAGGCACGGGTTTTTCACTGGCAGCTTGCGGAGGACATAAAGACCATGTTTGAAGAAGGTCTGCTCTGCAAAGGACTTGACAAATTTGCCCTAACCTTTGAGGAAATTTGCGAAAAATATACCGAGCAGGGAGCTGTGTTTCTCGACTCGTTTGCCCGGGGAAGCTTTGACGTGCCCATAAAGGAGCTTTGTTCCTTTACTGTCAAAACCTCCACCCCCTTTTCGGGAAACCTTTCCCAGCTTTGTGACGATTTGGAGCACATAATGTCCCGCGGCTTTGCTGTGGCCATACTTGCCGGAAATAAGAAAAGCGCCGAAATTCTGGCCGAGGACCTGAGAAACAAGGGCTTTAAGGCCGATTATCAGGAGGATTTTGAGACCGTTCCCTACGGCAAGGTGGCGGTGCTTGAAGGCAACCTTTCGGGCGGCTTTGAATATCTCCCCACCAAATTCGTGCTCATAACCGAAAGCAGGCGTTGCTCGGTAAAGACCGTAAAACGCAAAAAGAATCCCAACGCCTTTAACTCCCTCGACGAGCTTAACAAGGGAGACTATGTCGTGCACGCAGTCCACGGAATCGGCATCTTCGAGGGAATTCGGAAAATCGAATCAAACGGCATTGTCAAGGACTATATCACCATAAACTATGCCGGAAAGGATGTGCTCTACGTCCCGGTTACCCAGCTCGACCTTGTTTCAAAATATATCGGCGCCGGCGGCGACGAGGTCAAGGTAAAGCTTAACAAGCTGGGCGGGTCTGACTGGCAGAGAACCCGCTCGAGGGTCAAAAGCGCCGTCAAGGACATTGCAAAGGAGCTCATCCGGCTTTATTCTGCCCGCATGAATACCAAGGGCTATGCCTTTGGGCCGGATATTGATATGCAAAACGATTTTGAACGACGGTTCGAGTTTGAAGAAACCGACGACCAGCTCAGATGTATTGACGAAATAAAATACGACATGATGCGGCCGGTGCCCATGGATCGGCTTCTTTGCGGAGATGTGGGGTTCGGAAAAACCGAAGTGGCTCTTCGCGCCGCATTCAAGTGCATCGCCGAGGGAAAGCAGTGCGCTCTGCTCGTGCCCACAACCATTCTTGCCTGGCAGCATTATCAAACCGTTCTTCGCCGCATGGACGGCATGCCTGTCAACATCGAGCTTCTTTCCCGGTTCAGAACCCCCTCCCAGCAAAACGAGACCATAAAGCGACTTTACAGGGGAGAAACCGACATGGTTATAGGCACCCACCGCCTGATTTCCGACGATGTCAAGTTCCGTGACCTGGGACTGCTTATTGTGGACGAGGAACAGCGGTTCGGAGTTGCACAAAAAGAAAAACTCAAGGAAAAATTTAAGGCAGTGGATGTTCTCACTCTGTCTGCGACCCCCATTCCCCGAACCCTTAACATGGCCATGTCGGGGCTTAGAGACATGTCGGTCATTGAGGAGGCTCCCCTCGACCGCCATCCTGTCCAGACCTATGTCTGCGAATATGACAGCGGGGTCATCTCCGATGCCATAAGGCGGGAGCTTCGCCGGGGTGGACAGGTTTATTATCTTCACAATCGGGTGGATAACATCGAACGGGTGGCTTTAAGCCTTAAGGAAAGAATTCCCGAGGCAAAGGTTGGGGTTGCCCACGGAAAAATGAACGAGGAAGAGCTTTCAAGAGTCTGGAAAGCCCTTATAGAAAACGAAATAGATCTTTTGGTCTGCACCACCATAATCGAAACCGGAGTCGATGTTCCAAACGCCAACACCCTTATAATTGAGGATGCGGACAAAATGGGGCTTGCCCAGCTTCACCAGATACGGGGACGTGTGGGACGCTCGGCCCGGAGAGCCTATGCCTATCTCACCTTCCGCCGGGGCAAGGAATTGTCCGACATTGCCGACCGCCGTCTGTCGGCCATAAGAGAATTTACCGAATTTGGCTCGGGTCTGAAAATCGCCATGCGTGATTTGGAAATCCGAGGTGCCGGAAATCTTCTGGGAGCCGAACAGCATGGACAGATGGCGGCCGTTGGATATGACATGTATTTAAAGCTTCTTTCCGACGCAGTAAAGGAAGAAAAGGGCGAAAAGACCACCGAATCTTTAGAATGCACCGTGGATATTCAGATTCCCGCCCACATTCCCGAAGATTACATCACCGACCTTCCCACCCGCCTTTCGATTTACCGCCGCATTGCCGACATTCGCAGCGAGCAGGACAGCGAGGACGTTTTTGACGAGCTTATTGACCGTTTCGGAGAACCGCCCAAACCGGTAGTAGGGTTGGTCACCGTTGCTCTGCTCAGAGGACGGGCGGCGGCGCTGGGTATTTACGAGGTGTCCCAGCAAAACGGATGTTTACTCCTTTACCAACAAAATCCCGATGTCGGGACAGTTCTTAAAGCCGCCGATAACATGCGGGGAAGATTACTTCTAAATGCCGGAAACAAGCCTTATATTTCGGTCAAACTGCTTTCGACCCAGTCCCCTCTCGACGCGCTCAGAGAGGTTTTATCCAAACTTGAAGCGGCAGGAAAATCCCACCAAAACTAAAAAAAGCCTTTGGAAAACAACCCATAACAGGGGTGGCACCAAAGGCTTTTTCTTTTTAAATTACACCCTCATCCAAACAGTTCATAACAAATTCACAGAAAAGCGAACAGGACCAGGCAAACCATGGGCGGGTGTATTTTGACGGGTCTTCTGCATCAAACCCCTCGTGCATAAGATTGGTCCCGCCGGTGGTGGAAACAAGCATTTCAAGCAATTCCCGCTTTTCTTCCTTCGTCTTTGCCGTCAGTCCCTGCATGGACAGAGCAATATGCCAGACATAGTTTTCGGGGGTGTGGGGACTTCCTACACCTTTTGCAAACCGACCTTCATAATAGAAGGGATTTTGCTTTGAAAGCACAAAGGCCCTTGTGGACTCGTAAATGGGGTTGGTCTTTTCGCAAAATCCCAAATAGGGGGCCGAAAGAAGGCTTGGAACATTGGCGTCGTCCGACAAAACATAATTACCCATACCGTTGGTTTCATAGGCGTACATCTTGCCCACCTGCGGGTTTATGACACAACCGTAATTTTTTATTCCCTCACGTATTTCTCCCGAAAGGCTCCGACATCTCTCGGCAAGCTTTGGCTCCTTTTTCACATCCTGATATATTTCGGCCAGATGGCAAAGCTCAACTGCCGCAAACATGTTTGAAGGGATAAGGAAATTATAAAGACAGCGATCGTCGCTGGGTCTGAATCCCGACCAGGTCATTCCGGTGGATTTTACGGGATTGCCAAGTCCTTCTCTGGGCATTGTGTCGTGCTCCCAGGTGCCGTGACGGATAAATTTATAATCGGAGTTTTTAGGATGGTCCTGTTCCTTTTCAAAAACATCCAGGATTTTTCCCGCTCCCTCGAAAAACACTCGGTCAAAATGAGATGTCCGTCCGGTTTCCTTCCAGAATACATAAGAAAGCTTTAACGCATAGCAAAGAGAATCCACCTCGTACTTCCGTTCCCATATAAGAGGATCGTCACAGTTGTCCTCATCCCAGCAATGTCCTCCGTCGGGCGTCATGTTATAAGCGTTGGCATAG
>CABMOR010000030.1 GCA_902388225.1 uncultured Oscillospiraceae bacterium
GACGCCCGACCCGATTTGTTTTGGGTTCGGCCTTTTTTTATCCCTTTTGCCCGAGCGCATTACAATCCCATGATTTTACCCTTTTCGCCTTTTACCCACAGCCCTTCCCCTGTTTTGACAAAAGGCGTCCTTGGGAACAATTACACAGCCTTGATTTTTTTGGTTTGTTTTTCCCTCTCCCCTTGAAATGGAAAATTTTATATAGTATAATCATAAAAAAGGTTTCGGAGGGATTTGGATGACCGTTGACAGCAAAAAAAAATTTATCGTAAACACGGCCTTTGTGCTTCTTATATGCGCCATTGTATTCTTCGTTTTCAAATACCTGACGGTGTGGCTTCTCCCCTTCGTCATAGGCTTTATCTTCGCCCTTATACTCCAGCGCCCGGTGAGCTGGCTTTCAAAACGCACCCATACCCCAAGGGTTATCTGGTCTTCTCTTTTCGTGCTCTTTATTCTGGTTCTCGTATTCGGCCTGATGGTCATTGTGGGCACCAGGATTTATAACGAGATCTACGGACTTGTGGACTGGATGAAAACCAACATTCCGGTCTTTGAAGAATTTATAAACAATTTGGGCAACAGCCTTTCAAACTGGCTTGACACCCTGCCTGAGGGATTGGCCGACGCCCTGAGAACCGCTCCCCTTTCCATGGCTGAAAAGGGTGTTGGAGCCGCCTCCGACGCCGTAACCTCCTTTGCCACAACTATTATTTCCAACATTCCCGGCCTTATGCTCACCACCATCATCTCCATTGTGGCCACCTGTTTTATTACCAATGATTATAACAGAATAACTGCCTTTATACTCCGCCAGTTTTCCCCACGGCTTCAGCACGTCATCCGCCACTCCAAACAGCTTTTCATGGAAAATGTCCTTAAAATGCTCCGGGGATATGTCATAATTTTCTTTATAACCTGCCTTGAGCTTTTTGTCGGTCTGCTTATCTTCAGGGTTCCCTATGCCGGGACGCTTGCCTTCTTTATCGGCATTGTGGACATCGTGCCGGTGCTTGGAACCGGAACGGTGCTTATTCCCTGGGGAATTGTCAATCTTGTGGGAGGAAATACCGTACTTGGGATGGAGATCTTGCTGCTCTATGTATTTATAACCGTGGTCAGAAACATTATCGAACCCAAAATCATCGGCAAACAGGTGGGTCTTCCCCCTATCGTTACCCTTATGGCCATGTATCTCGGACTTAATACCATCGGGCTTGTGGGAATGGTCTGCTTCCCCATTATGATAATCATTGTCGCAAAGCTTCAGGAGGCCGGCCTTATTCACATTTGGAAATCCGCCGACCCCGCAAAAATCGAATCCAATGAGGACCCGTCCCAAAACAGGGGCGAGGAGTCAGGGGTTTTGACGAAAAAGGACCGATAAAACCTCCATATCTCCGCAGTATTCCAAAGCCGACGGAAATTTGCCGCTGGTTTGGGATATCGGTGTGAACAAAATTTGGTTCGGTTACCCTAATCAAAAATCGAAAAGAGTGCCGGATTCTGTAAAGATAAACCGAGAAATAATAAAAGATATTCAGGGAGATAGAGAATGAATAACATTATAGAAATCAATCATCTAAATAAAAGCTTTGGCGAAGTTCAAGCTGTGCAGGATTTAAGCTTCAGAGTCAAAGAAGGCGAATTATTTGCTTTTTTGGGTGTTAACGGTGCCGGCAAATCTACCACCATCAATATTATGTGCGGACAGTTGTCCAAAGACAAGGGCAGCGTTGTTATAGACGGTATGAACCTTGATGAAAGCCTTGACCTGATTAAAAGCGAATTGGGTGTTGTTTTTCAAAACTCCGTTCTTGATTCGGCTTTGTCGGTTTATGATAATTTAGAAAGTCGTGCGGCTCTGTACGGTATTATGGGGGCAGACTTCAAAACTCGTCTTGCCGAGCTTGCCGAGCTTCTTGACTTTAAAGATTTATTAAAGCGCGCCGTCGGCAAGCTTTCGGGCGGGCAACGCAGAAGAATTGATATAGCAAGGGCATTATTTCATCGCCCCAGAATTCTTATTCTTGACGAGCCCACAACCGGTCTTGACCCGCAAACCCGTCAAACCCTTTGGAATGTAATTTCGGATTTGCGCAAAAATGAAAATATGACTGTCTTTCTTACCACCCATTATATGGAAGAGGCGGCAGAAGCCGATTATGTCGTGATTCTTGATAACGGCAAAATCTCTGCCGAGGGAACACCTTTAGAACTTAAAAATAAATATACCGGTGACTATATCACAATATACGGCGCTCAGGAGGAGGGTATTAAAAAGTTAGGTGTCGAATATAAGCCTGTAAAAGATGCCTTCCGTTTGTCGGTGCCCGATACAAAAGCGGCAACCGAACTTATTATCAAGCACCCTGATTTATTTAACGATTATGAAATTACAAAGGGAAAAATGGATGATGTTTTTCTTTATGTAACGGGTAAAAAACTTGTGGGAGGCGGCGAAAAATGAATGCTTCATCAATGCTGATAAAGAGAAACATCAAATTGTTTTTTAAGGATAAGGGAATGTTTTTTACCTCCCTTATTACACCCGCAATACTGCTTGTACTTTATTCAACCTTTCTCGGCAAGGTTTACCGTGACAGTTTTACGGCTTCCTTGCCCGATATGTTTACCCTGCCCGACAAAATTATTGACGGGCTTGTAGGCAGTCAGTTGATGTCCTCTATTCTTGCGGTTTCCTGCGTAACGGTTGCGTTTTGTTCAAACTTTTTAATGGTGCAGGACAAGGCAAACGGCACAATTAAGGATTTAAGAATATCCCCTGTAAAACCGTCTGTACTGTCCTTGAGCTATTACATAGCGTCCTTTGTATCTACGCTGATTATTTGTTTTACGGCAACGGCATTTTGCCTTGTTTATATTGCCTTTGTAGGTTGGTATATGTCGGTAACAGATGTTTTGCTCTTGGTTGTTGATGTTTTTTTGCTTGTGCTTTTCGGAACTGCGCTTTCTTCGCTTATAAATCTGTTTTTGTCAACACAAGGTCAACTGTCGGCGGTGGGTACCATTGTCAGTGCGGGCTACGGCTTTATTTGCGGTGCATATATGCCGATATATTCCTTCAGCGAGGGACTGCAAAAAGTGATTATGTTCTTACCCGGAACCTACGGCACCTCCCTTGTTCGCAATCACTCAATGGGCGGTGTTTTGGCAGAAATGCAAAGTGAAGGGGTCCCGGAAAAGGTTATAGACAGTATCAGGGATTCACTTGACTGCAATCTGTACTTCTTTGAAAATCAAGTTAATGTTTCGGTTATGTATGTGATACTCGGTGTTGCTGTTGCAGTGCTTGTTGGAGCCTATATAATTGTTAACGCTTTTAAAAAGAATGCGGTTTCCGGATGATTGGATTTGCCGACCGATTAAATAACATCTGTTTATTATAGCGGATAAATAAAACAGCAAAAGCAGTTTTCATAATCTTTCCCCCTTAGCTGCCTTTCAGCAAAAGGTAATATATTATTCCAATGTGTGGCTTTTGACGCAGAAAAAGACACCGACCTTTCGGTCGGTGTCTTGATTTTTGCCTTTTCAATGCCGTGAATGTATTGGGTTTAGTTAAACTTCCTTATCAACCCGCAGCATTTCCGACGGTTTTTATTTTTTCTCTTTTATTTTCCGCTGTCGCCGTAGTTTGAAAGCACACGGGCCGAGGGGTCGTTTACGTCACAGCCCTCCCACGACTTGTTGGGCATCCAGAAATCCACAACCATACGGCTTTGGCCGGGATAGTATTTTTCAAAAATCTCACGGTATAAAAGAGATTCCTTTGTAAAGGGCTTGGCATGGGTAAAGGCCGTGCTTTTTTTCTCAAATTCCTCAAAGGTATAGCAGCTTTCGGCATATTCCTTGAGATAATCCACCATGGAATGTCCCACGGCGTCCGAGAAGGCCGCCTTTTCACGGAAGAGAATGTCGTGGGGAAGATAGTCCCCCTCAAAGGCGTGACGAAGGAGGTATTTGCCCTTGCCGTAAACGTTCATCTTCTTTTGGGGGTCGACCGACATGACATATTTAACAAAATCAAGGTCTCCGAAGGGCACTCTGGCCTCAAGAGAGTTGACCGAAATGCAGCGGTCGGCTCTCAGCACGTCATACATATGAAGCTCTCTTATGCGCTTTTCCGACTCCTTTTGGAATTCTTCGGCGGAAGGGGCGAAATCGGTGTATTTATATCCGAAAAGCTCGTCGGAAATTTCTCCGGTGAGCAGAACCCGGATGTCGGTGTGCTCATGTATCCATTTGCAGAGCAGATACATTCCCATGCTGGCACGGATGGTGGTTATGTCGTAGGTCCCCAGCAGGTGTATGACATCCTCAAGGGACTTTAGAACCTGCTCCTTGGTTATAATGACCTCGGTATGATTACTTCCGATATAATCGGCCACCTGCTTTGCGTATTTAAGGTCTATGGCGTCCTCGCTCATGCCGATTGCAAATGTCCTTATGGGAGTCTTTGACCTTCCGGCGGCGATTGCACAAACCAGCGAGGAATCAAGTCCCCCCGAAAGCAGAAATCCAACCTTGGCGTCGGCCACAAGACGCTTTTCAACCCCGGCAACAAGCTTGTCATGGATTTTTTTGCAAACCGTCTCAAGGTCGTCAAAGCAGAACTCGTCAACCTTTGCAATATCACAGTAGCAGACAAATTCCCCGTCCTCATAGTAGTGTCCGGGGGGAAAGGGCATAATCTTTTGACAAATGCCCACAAGGTTTTTGGCCTCGCTGGCAAAGACAACCGTTCCCTTCTCATCGTAGCCGTAATAAAGAGGGCGAATTCCTATTGGGTCTCTGGCCGCAATGTACTTCTGCCTTTTGGCGTCAAATATAATGCAGGCAAATTCGGCATCCAGCATTTTGAACATATCGGTGCCGAATTCATTATAAAGAGGAAGAAGAATTTCACAGTCGCTGTCGCTCTTAAAGCTGTATCCCCTGCCCTTTAACATCTCTCTTAACCGGTCAAAGCCGTATATTTCGCCGTTGCACACCACATAGGAGCCATCCAGCTCAAAGGGTTGCATGCCCTCCTCTGTCAGCCCCATAATGGCAAGGCGGTGAAAGCCCAAAAGACCCTTGCCCGTATCTATAATACGGCTGTCGTCGGGTCCTCTTGATATCGTCCTGTCAAAGCCTTTTTTAAAGCTTTCTAAAACGGCACCGCCGTCACAGTACCCCATAATTGAACACATAATTTTTCCTCCTGAAAAGTTTGTATTAAAAGGGCGAGACTGTATCCCGCGGTGCCACCTTTTTTTGTTCTTCATTACGGCTTCTCAAAAAAGAAAAAGCCCTGCCGCATAACGGGCGGCCTCCGTCTCCCCTACTTGCCGTTGGCTTTGGGTTCGAGGCTCGCCGGGGGTTTTTCACCCGGGCTTTACTGCGCGGCTCACACCCTCCCGCGCTCGCTGTAAGTAAGTCCCCGGGCTACTCTTCCCGGCTCAAACGCCTTTATCTTTTAATTATTCCACATCCTGAAGAGCGTCATAGCCCTCTTCACCGGTGCGGACCTTTACGACATTTTCAACATCGTATACAAAAATCTTTCCGTCACCGATATGTCCGGTGTAAAGAACGCTCTTGGCGGTGTCGATGACCTTTCTGACCGGTACCTTGCTGACCACGATGTCAACCTGTACCTTAGGCAGCAGGTTGGTTTCCACCGGAACACCGCGGTAATACTCCGGCTTTCCGCCCTGAGTACCGTAGCCCAGAACATGAGATACCGTCATACCGGTAATGCCCAGTTCCTTCATGGCCGCCTTGAGTGCGTCGAAACGGCTCTCCTTGCAGATTATCTCGACCTTTGTAAACTTGGGACCCTCGCCCTCGTCGAAGGAGGGAACCTTCTTGACCGGAATGGCCTCTGCCACCGGAACATCCGAAGCGGTTGCAACGATGCCCTCCACGGGAGCATAGGAAGAATATCTGTCCACAGCCGGTACGAAATCGGGATATGCGCTGGGAAGACCGTGCTCGGCAATATCAAGACCGGCAAGCTCATCCTCGGCAGAGGCACGGATTCCGCTGACCTTCTTCATGATTCCGAAGGTGAGAATCATCATAATTGCGGCGTAAGCGGCTACTGCGGCAAAGCCGAGAGTTTGAATTCCAAGCAGCTCGAAGGAGCCGGTGTAGAACAGACCCGAAAGTCCTGCGGGAGCGTCGGGGTTTGCGAGAAGTCCGACGGCAAGCGTTCCCCAGATACCGTTCGCCATGTGTACGCCTACGGCGCCAACCGGGTCGTCGACGTGAAGCTTAAGGTCGAGCAGTTCTACCACGAATACTACGAGGAAGCCGGACACAATTCCTATAACCGTTGCGCCGATTGCGTCAACGGCGTCGCATCCTGCGGTTACTGCGACCAGACCTGCCAAAGATGCGTTGAGGCACATGGAAACATCAGGCTTGCCGTTTCTTATCCATGTAAAGAGCATGGTGGTAACGGTGGCAACCGAGGGAGCGATAGTGGTGGTGAGGAAGATGGAGGCAAGCTCGGAAGGTGTGGTTGCGGCGGCGCCGTTAAAGCCGTACCAGCCGAGCCAGAGGATGAATACACCGAGAGCTCCCAGGGTTATGGAGTGTCCGGGGATGGCGTTGACCTTAGTAACCTTGCCCGAAGCGTCCTTAACATACTTTCCGATACGGGGTCCGAGGAAGATGGCGCCCACAAGTGCGGCTATACCTCCGACCATGTGAATGGCGCAGGAACCGGCATAATCGTGGAAGCCGAGCTGGGAAAGCCAGCCGCCGCCCCAGATCCAGTGAGCCTCGATGGGATAGATGAAAAGGGAAATAACTGCGGAATAGATGCAGTAGGAAGAAAACTTTGTGCGTTCGGCCATGGCGCCCGAAACGATGGTGGCGGTGGTGGCGCAGAACACGAGGTTAAAGACAAAATAGGAAGCGTTGGTAAATCCTTCGGCAGGGCTTTCGATGAAGGCCTTGAAGTTGCCCCACAAATCCATGTTGGGAATACCTATCAGGCCGAAGAGGGTATCCTCTCCCATCATAAGCGTATAGCCCAGCAGCGAGAAAACCACCGTGCCTATACAAAAGTCCATAAGGTTTTTCATGATGATGTTACCGGCGTTCTTCGCTCTGGTAAATCCGGTTTCAACCATTGCGAAACCGGCCTGCATCCAAAATACGAGTGCAGCTCCGATCAAAAACCAAAATTCCACTGTCATACGACATACATCTCCTTCTAAATCTCATTATTTATGTTTTTCGGTCATCTTACGCCGAAAAGCAGCTTGTCATATGTGGGGAAGGGCCAGTATTCCTCACTTGTCAGGGTTTCGGCCTCGTCACAGGCCACCCTGAGCACCGCCATCTTGGGCAGTATAACGTCTCTGATGTTGTTTGCGCTTTCGGTGACGTCCGAAACGGCCTTGAGCTTTACAAGTGCATCCTGCAAATCGTCCGAGGCCTCGTCCATCTGGTCGGTCAGGGCCGAAAGACGGCTTATCAGCTTGCTTTCATAGCTGCATTTAAGGGCGGGAAGGGCGGCTTTCTTGGCGGCCAGTCCCTCGGCAAGGTCGGTAACATAAGCCGAAACGGCGGGGATGATTTCCTTCTTTGCCATGTCGACCATGGTAAGTCCCTCGATGTTGACCGTCTTGCAGTAGTTTTCCATCTGAATTTCATATCGGGATTTGAGCTCGGCCTCGGAAAATACCCTGTGGGAGGTGAGCATATCCACATTTTTCTTGGAAAGCAGGCAGGGCATGCAATCGGGGGTGGTTGGCAGGTTAAGAAGTCCTCTCTCTTTTGTGGCCTCTTCAATCCATTTGTCGTCATAACCGTTGCCGTTGAATATAATGCGCTTGTGATCCTTAATGGTCTTTTTAATCATATCATGAAGAGCTGTTTCAAAGTCCTCTGCCTTTTCAAGCCTGTCGGCATAGATTTTCAGCGACTCGGCCACTGCGGAGTTAAGCATAATGTTGGTGCAGGCAATACTGTTGGCCGAACCGAGCATTCTGAACTCAAATTTGTTGCCGGTGAAGGCGAAGGGAGAGGTGCGGTTACGGTCGGTGGCGTCGCGGATGAATTTGGGAAGAACATGAACTCCGAGCTTCATCTGGGTCTTTTCCGAACCGCTGTAGGGGGTGTCGTTCTCGATGGCCTCGAGCACCGCCGTCAGCTCGTCGCCCAGGAACATGGAAACCACTGCGGGAGGAGCTTCGTTGGCTCCGAGTCTGTGGTCGTTTCCGGCGGTGGCCGCCGAAAGACGGAGCAGATCCTGATAATCGTCCACCGCCTTGATAACGGCGCACAGGAACAGCAGGAACTGGGCGTTCTCATAAGGAGTCTCACCGGGGGTGAGAAGGTTTACGCCGGTGTCGGTTGCAATCGACCAGTTGTTGTGTTTACCGCTTCCGTTGACCCCTGCGAAGGGCTTTTCGTGGAGCAGGCAGACAAGACCGTGTCTTGCCGCAACCTTCTGCATAATCTCCATGGTAAGCTGGTTGTGGTCGGTGGCGATGTTGGTTGTGGAGTAAATGGGAGCAAGCTCGTGCTGGGCGGGGGCAACCTCATTGTGCTCGGTTTTTGCGAGAATTCCCAGCTTCCAAAGCTCCTCGTTAAGGTCGGCCATATATTCGGCCACCCGGGGCTTGATAACTCCGAAATAGTGGTCGTCCATTTCCTGTCCTTTTGGAGGCATGGCTCCGAAAAGGGTTCGGCCGGTAAAAATCAAATCCTTGCGCTGATCAAACAACTCCTTGTCCACAAGGAAGTATTCCTGCTCGGGTCCGACCGAAGTGCGGACGCATTTAACCTTGTCATTTCCGAAAAGTCTCAAAATTCTGACCGCCTGTTTGCTCAGAGCCTCCATTGAACGGAGCAGCGGAGTCTTTTTGTCCAGCGCCTCTCCGCCGTAGGAACAGAAGGCGGTGGGAATACAAAGGGTTTTGTCTTTTATAAAGGCATAGGAGGTGGGGTCCCAGGCGGTATATCCTCTTGCCTCAAAGGTGGCGCGAAGTCCGCCCGAGGGGAAGGAGGAGGCGTCAGGCTCGCCTTTAATAAGCTCTTTGCCCGAAAACTCCATGATTACCCGTCCGTCGGGGGCGGGGCTGATGAAGCTGTCGTGTTTCTCGGCGGTAATGCCGGTCAGGGGCTGGAACCAATGGGTGAAATGAGTAGCTCCGTTGGCGATGGCCCAATCCTTCATAGCGGTGGCAACAGCATTGGCAACATTATTATCAAGGCTGACCCCTTCGTCGATGGTTTTTTTCAGTGACCCGTAAACCTTGTCCGAAAGGGTGGCTTTCATTACCCTGTCGTCAAAGACGAGACAGCCGAAATAATCTGATACTGTTTTCATAACATTCGCTCCTTCTTAAAATTAAAAAACGAGGCAAAACGGCTATCTGCCAAGACCCCGTTGCCTCGTTTTTTTGAGTTTTAACAAAAGAAAAAGACGTCAAAGAGATTTAATCTCTAAGACGCCTTTGCCTTATGTTTCGCATTATACTACCCCTTTTTTCGTTTGTCAAGCACTTTTTGCAAAAAATTTCACATATTTTTTTCCTTCCCTCTGACGGGAGTTTTTTCGCTATTATAATAAGGTATAACAATACATTTTCCTTTACCCTTATGTTAAAAACTACAAAAATCCCTTTATTATTATCCTGTTTTACATCAAAAAAGACGATTTTAAATTTGGGTTTGACAAAGGTGCAAGGGTGTGTTATAATTCACGAGATGAGCAAAGGCGTTCATTCGGACAGAAAAACTATGTCCGAATGGGCGCTCTTTTTTTTCAGGAAAGGATTGAAGCTTTATGTTAGAAGGTCAGGTTCGTATCCCCTCCGGCTGTGCCATTTCGGCCGTCATCTCAAGGGACGGGAAAAAAATGACCGGAGAAAGTATTGTTGAAAGCATGGTGCCTATGCACGACCGTTCAAACGGTCTGGGCGGCGGGTTTGCCGGTTACGGCATCTATCCCGAATACAAGGATTTTTACGCCTTCCATA
>CABMOR010000031.1 GCA_902388225.1 uncultured Oscillospiraceae bacterium
TCACATCGGGCAGTTTTCCGACCTTGAAGGTTTGACCGATTTCATCCCCCTAAAGGCCAAAAAGCTTGCGGACAAATTTTGGCCGGGTCCTTTGACCATGATTTTCAAATCAAACGGACGGGTTCCGAAGGAAACAACCGGCGGACTTGACACGGTAGCTGTGCGTTTTCCGTCCCATCCAACGGCCAACGCCCTTATACGGCTTTCGGGGCTTCCCATTGCCGCCCCGTCGGCCAATACTTCGGGAAAGCCCAGTCCCACCGACGCCAACCATGTTTTTCACGACATGAAGGGCAAAATTCCCCTCATTATCGACGGGGGAGAAAGCGATGTGGGCGTGGAATCCACCGTTATTTCCATGGTCACCGACCCGCCTTTACTTCTTCGCCCGGGCGGAGTGACGGTTGAACAAATCCGTCAGACTATCGGCGAAATAGATATTGACCCTTCGGTTGAACATAATATTCAGATTAAAACCGCATCATCTCCCGGCATGAAATACAAGCACTATTCCCCATCCTGCAAGGTTATTCTCATACATTCCGATGTGGGGAAATTTACCAAATTTGTAAACCAAAACGCCGGTCCAAGGGACGCCGCAATTTGCTTTGACGAGGACGCCGCCGGGCTGTCCCTTCCGGTCATTTCTCTCGGAAGGGCAGACGACCGTAAAGCTCATGCCCATCGTCTTTTTGCAGCGCTCAGAGAGGCCGACGACGGTGGGTTTGACCGGGTGTTCGCCCACTGTCCTCCCACCGATGGCGTAGGACTGGCTGTTTTTAACCGGCTGGTTCGGGCGGCAGGCTTTGATGAAAGGTGGCTTTAAAAATGGTTATCGGCTTAACCGGTCAGACCGGTTCGGGAAAATCCACCGTTGCAAGGCTTTTGGGCTTTGAAAGCATAAATGCCGACGAGGTGGCTCATGAGGTGCTTCTTGACCCGAGGGTAAAGAACGAGCTTTGCGGCCGATTCGGACAGGATATTTTAGATGACAACGGGGAAATAAATCGCGGGGAGCTGGCCAAAAAGGCCTTTGCAAATCCAAACTCCCTTGCAATGCTCGGTGCCATAACCCATCCCGCAATAATCAAAGAAATCCTCGACCGCATTGAGCTTCTTGAAGGCCGGGGTGAAAAAATCATACTGCTTGACGCCCCCACCCTTTTTGAAAGCGGCGCACACAAAATGTGCTCCAAAATAATTTTTGTCACGGCCGACGGACAAATAAGGAAAAAGCGTATTATGGAACGGGACGGCCTTTCCGAGCAGGCGGCCGAGCTCAGACTCAGAGCACAGAAAACCGACGATTTTTACAAATCGGCCGACTATAAAATCATAAATAACGGGGACAAACGGGAGCTTGAAAAATCCGCCCTTTCCCTTAAAGAAACCCTTATAAAACTCACGGAGGAATAAACTATGGCAAAACTTCAAACTGCCATCCGCGGCACCCAGGACGTGCTGCCCAAGGATAGCTATAAATGGCAATATATTGAAAAGACCCTTCTCGAAACGGCCAAGCTTTTCGGATTTTCCGAGCTTAGGGTACCTGTTTTCGAACACACCGAGCTTTTTTTGCGCTCGGTGGGAGATACCACCGATGTTGTACAGAAGGAAATGTATACCTTTGACGACAAGGGCGGACGCTCGATCACCCTTCGTCCCGAAGGCACGGCCGGAGCGGTCAGATGCCTGCTTGAGCACGGTCTTCACAACGACGCCCTCCCCGTAAAAGCCAGCTATGTGCTGTCCTGCTATCGCTATGAAAAGCCCCAGGCCGGGCGCCTCCGCGAGTTCCACCAGTTCGGTGTCGAGTGTTTCGGAGCTCCCCTTCCTTCGGCCGACGCCGAAATTATCTCCATAGCCCACACCGCCTTCCAGCGTTTCGGTCTTAAAAACATCGAGCTTCAGCTTAATTCCATCGGCTGTCCGTCTTGCCGCCAAAATTATCTCAACGCTCTTAAGATTTATTTTGAAGGAAAAAAGGACGACCTTTGCGACACCTGCAAGGACAGGCTTTCTCGCAATCCCATGAGAATTCTCGACTGCAAATCCCCCGTATGCCATGAAATTGCAAAGGACGCTCCCATAATGCTTGATTATCTCTGTGACGGCTGTAAGGAGCATTTTGAACAGGTCAAAACCCGCCTTACATCTATGGGCATAGACTATACCGTCAATCCCACAATCGTCCGAGGCCTCGATTATTACACCCGCACGGTTTTCGAGTTTGTATCCACCGAAATCGGCGCTCAGGGAACGGTCTGCGCCGGAGGACGGTATGACGGACTGGTTTCGGAAATGGGCGGACCGGAGCTTCCCTCTCTGGGTTTCGGCATGGGGCTTGAGCGGTTGCTCATGCTCATGGAAAAGCAGGGCTGTGAATTCCCGCCGGTCAAACGTCCCGACATTTACATCGCCCCCATGGGTGCTCAGGCCGAACTTAAGGCCGAGGAATTTTGTTCCGCTCTTCGTCGGGAAGGCTTCGCCGCTCTTACCGACCTTAACGGAAGAGGCTTAAAGGCACAAATGAAATACGCCGGAAAGCTCAATGCCCGATATGTTGTCGTTCTGGGGGAAAACGAGCTTAACGAGCAAAAGGCCCGTCTGAAAAATATGGACACCTCAAAAGAGCGTGACATCGACCTTAAAAATATTGTCAAAGAATTTTACAGCCACTCCCTTGACGACTCCTTTGCCGCAATGGAGGAAAGCGTTGAAAAAATGTAAGGAGAGTTGAAAATGCTTAACACCGAATTTCTTGGAAACATGCACCGCACGATATACTGCGGACAGCTTCGCCCCGCAAACGAGGGCGAGACCGTTACGGTATGCGGATGGGTTCAAAGGCAGCGAGACCTCGGCCAGCTCATTTTTATTGACCTGAGAGACCGCACCGGTATTTGCCAGCTTGCCTTTGACGACAGCACCGACAAGGATGTTTTTGACAAAGCCTTTCAGGTTAGGTCGGAATTTGTCCTGGCGGCACGGGGAACGGTTCGCCGCCGTTCTTCGGTTAATTCCGAAATTCCTACCGGCGAGGTGGAGGTGGCCGTAACCGAGCTCAAGGTTCTCGGTCTTTCGGAAACCCCTCCCTTTGAAATTGCCGAAAATTCCAATGTCAAGGAGGATCTCCGCCTCAAATACCGTTATCTTGACCTCCGCCGCCCCGACCTTCAGAAAAACATTTTAATGCGTCATCGCATTGCCAAAATAACCCGTGACTATTTTGACGAAAACGGCTTTGTGGAAATCGAGACACCCATGCTCATTAAATCCACCCCCGAAGGCGCTCGGGATTTTCTCGTTCCAAGCCGTATCCATAAAGGTAAATTTTATGCTCTTCCCCAGTCGCCTCAGATCTATAAGCAGCTCACCATGGTGGCGGGCTTTGACCGCTATATGCAGATTGCTCGCTGTTTCCGCGACGAGGATCTCCGCGCCGACCGTCAACCCGAATTTACACAGATTGACCTTGAAATGTCCTTTGTGGATGTTGAAGACATTATCTCCATGACCGAAGGCTTTATGAAACGCCTTTTCAAGGAAGCGCTTGACATTGAAATATCCCTTCCTCTCAAACGACTGACCTATGCCGAGGCCATGGAACGGTTTGGAAGCGACAAGCCGGATACCAGGTTTGGAATGGAGCTTTTCGATTTGTCCGAAACCGTCGAGAACTGCGGCTTCGGGGTATTTGCCAATACCGTCAAGGAGGGCGGAACGGTTCGGGGCTTTACAGCCAAAGACGCCTGCGGAGTTTATACCCGCAAGGTCATCGATCGCCTGACCGAAGAGGCGAAGGGCATGGGCGCAAAGGGTCTTGCATGGATAAGACTGACCGACGAGGGTGTTGCATCCTCATTCTCGAAATTTATGACCGATGAGGAAATGGAGTCCATAATTAAACAGGCAGGTGCCCAAAAGGGCGATGTCGTTTTCATCGTTTCCGATTCCAGAGCAGCTCTTGCCCTTTCGGTGCTCGGCTCGCTGAGGTTGACTGTGGCAAAGAAACTTGACATTATTCCCTCGGGATATGACCTTCTGTGGATAACCGAATTTCCCTTCTTTGACTGGGACGATGAGGCGGGGCAGTTTGTGGCCATGCACCATCCCTTCACCTCCCCCATGGACGAGTGTCTTGAATATCTCGAAACCGATAAGGCCAAGGTCAGGGCAAAGGCCTACGATCTGGTGCTCAACGGGGTTGAACTGGCCAGCGGTTCCATCCGTATTACCAATCCCGACCTTCAAAGCCGCATTTTCGACATGCTCGGACTTTCAAAGGAAGAGGCCGAACAGAAATTCGGTTTCCTGACAGGCGCCTTCAAATACGGCGCTCCTCCCCACGGCGGAATCGGAATCGGTCTTGACCGCCTTTGTATGCAGATGCTCGACTGCAGTACCCTTCGGGATGTCACCGCATTTCCCAAGGTGCAAAACGCCAGCGAGCTTATGACCGAGTGCCCGGCTCGGGTGGATGACATCCAGCTTGAGGAACTTGGCCTTGCCATAAAGAAAGGACAAGACTGACTTTAAGGGAATTTAAGTTGAATATATTCACAAACAGCAGGATTTTAACATTTCCTGCTGTTTGTTATTTGTAAGTTTCTCGTAAAATATTTTGTATACCTTTAATTTTTTATATAAAACGCTTGATTTTTACCTAAATATACTGTAAAATGTGTGGGTAAGATTTTTCTTGCAAGAATGGAGGAATTAAAAAATGAAAAAAACACTTAAAAAATCATTGGCGATGCTTTTGTCGCTCATGATGATTGTAAGCGCTTTTTCGGTCGGTTCGTTGGCCGCCTTGGCGGAGGAGAACCGCGTAGTGCTTGACGAATGCACCGCAGCTTCGACCGCAAACTGGAAAGGCGATGACAGCCTCGCATGGCAGGGTGACGCCGTAAATGTATGGTGGCCGCTGCATACGGTATGCACATTCCCCGAGGCCAAGGACCTGACAGGCATCGGCAAAATTTTTGTCGACTGGACCGGCTCGGCCCAGGAAGCCGAATGGGGCGGAGATTCTCCCTTTACCACAATATTTAACCGTCCCCTCGCCGAAAACCAAAATCCCGACGATTACGGTATCGTTCTGACCTCTTACACCGGAACTCTCCCGGTGGTTGCTGCCCTTTCCGCTTCGGAAGCCTATACCGACTACGGAATGAGATTCACCCTTCCCGAAGAAGATGTTGTTGCCGGAGAAAACTACTTTGATGTAGATTACTCCACCGCAGGAGCAAATTTCGACATTACAAAGGTCACCGGTATTGCATTTGTGGGACGTCCCGGCGGTCAGAGCACCTATTTCCATGCCCTTGAAGCCATTATAGACGGCAGCGGTCCTTCCGACCAACCGTCCGACATAGAAATTGTTCTTTCCAACTGCGACAGCGCAGATGGCTGGGCTTGCTACCCCAACGATGGTCTTGAGCTCACCACCGAAAAGAAGACCGAGGGCACCGGAAGTATCCATACCTACCAGAGCGGTGGATTTGCTCAGGGCGGACCTATCGCAGGTCTTGACCTGACCGGTATTCAGTCGATTTCCTTCGATTTTGCTGCCAACACTGCCGAGGCTCTTACCGGTCCTACAGATGTTGCTTTCTATCTCTTCAGCGGAGACTATGCTATAAACGCTGAAAGAGGAGACAGATATTACGAGCTCAATGCCGTTGACACCTCCAAGGTTATGGCTTTCGATGTTGACGCTATCCGCGCCGGCTATGGCAAGGATGATCAGTCCTTTGCCACCATAACCACTACTCCTGTTTCCGTCGGAGAAAACTTTGATATTACCAATGTTACCGGATTCTATTTCTGGGGCTGCACCGCATACGACGGTTCTCACGAGCAGTGGATTGATAACATTGTAGCAAAGGTTATCAATGAGCCTGTTGACGCTGAGGTTGATGCAGTTATCGAAGCTATCAATGCTCTGCCCGAGGCCGGAGAAGTTATTGCTTCTGACAGATATGCCATCTTTGCCGCGCAGGACGCTTATGATGCTCTGAGCGAGGATCAGAAAGCTAATGTTACCAACGCCGACAAGCTGACTGCTGCTGTTGCAGCCGTTAACGCTCTTAAAGTCGCTGATTATATGGTTCTCGACGATTGCTCGGCTGAAAGCATTGCCAACTGGGCTTCTGCTGACCAAATTGCCTATCAGGGCGACGCTGTTAATGTTTGGTGGCCTCTGCGCGCATATGTTAAATTTGCCGAGGTAAAAGACATCACCGGATATGATAAGATATTTATTGATTGGTCCGGTTCTTCCATGGAAGCCGAATACGGCGGAACCAATGATTTTGAAGATGTCTTCAGCCGTCCTCTTAGTGAAGGTCAGGTCGCTTCCGATTACGGTATGGTTCTGACTTCTTACACCGGAGATCTTTCTCTCGTTAACAAGATCTCTGATTCCGAGGCTTACACCACCTACGGTGCAAAGTTGGTTGTAGAAGGCAATGTTGTTGCCGGCGAAAACACCTTTGCTATCGATTATGAAAATGCCGGTGAAAACTTTGACGCTTCCAATGTTACCGGTATGGTGTTTGTGGGACGCGACGGCGGACAGAGTGCTTATTTCCATGCTCTGAAGGCTGTAAAAGAGGCTTGGCCTGTTGATCCTGCCGCTCAGGCTGTTATCGACGCTATCGACGCTCTGCCCGAGGCCGGCGATGTTACATTCGACGATGCGGCTGCTATAGATGCTGCTTTGGCCGCTTATAATGAGCTCAATGAAAATGTCAAGGGTGAAGTTACCAATGCTGATAAGCTCACCCAGGTTAAGGCCGCTATTGATGAGCTCTTTGCCAATGCCGATATTATCGGTGTCAAGACCGACTGGATTTACACTTCTTTCTACGGCGACGGTTTCAAATTTGACGCAGAGGCAGAGAAAACCTACACCGTAAAGGCTAAGATCAGCGCTACTGCCGGTGAGACCGATGAGCGCTATATTGCCAAGCTCCAGATGCTTTCTGATGGAGAAGACACCCAGTCTTCTGCTAAAATTATGTTCAGCGATTACGAGGCTCTTCCCGAGGAGACCGACGCTAAGTACGGTTATACCTACAAGACCCTTTCTGCCGAATTGACTGCCGCAGAAACCGCAAAATATAAGGCTGTCTTTGTATACGGCGGTAAGAATGGAGACTTACACAATGCGTCTGTTATTACATATGCTGTGGAAGTTTATGACGGAGAAACTCTGATCAGTTCTTTCTGCCCCGCCGATGAAGGTGTTTCCATCGTTGAAGACGAAGAAGGACCTTACTGGACCTATGTTTACGGTACACCTGACGCTGTTTACACCTTGATCGAGACCATCGATGCGCTGCCCGAGGTTGACAATCTTACTGCGGACGATGTTGCTGCTGTTCGTGCCGCCAAGGCAGCTTATGATAAGCTTTCCGAGGAACAGCAGGGTGCTGTTACCAATGCTCAGAAGCTTCTCGATTTGGTAGAAAAAGCAAATGCCGAATTTGGCGACAGATATGTCGTTGAAAACTTTATTGAAGCTATCAGAGCTCTCCCTGAAGAGGACGATGTTACTGCCGATGACCTTGAGGCCATAAATGCTGTTTATGACATTGTTGGTACTCTGAATGCTGATCAGATTAAAATCATCAGAGATGAGTATCCCAACGACATCAAAAAGCTTTATGCCGTTAAGAAGAGAGTCGACAAGCTCACCTATGTGGATGCTAAGGTTCTTTGCACCTGTGAAAGAGATACCGAAGATGTTTTCGATTTCTGCGGAAACGAGCATGCAACCAAGGACGGCGCTCTTTGGATGAAGGTAGTTGCCGGAAGTGAAACTTATCCCGATAAGCCCGGCTTTAACGCCGTTTATATCCGCGTAGGACGCTACTTCGGTGAAGATGAATATACCCACACCTTCAACTACAATGATTACTATCAATTTGAGGTTCTGGTAAATCCCGATCAGGATAATGTTTGGAACATTACTCACGGTAATGAAGAAAATGCTCTTGAGTGGCAGTATCCCAGTGAAATAACCCTTGCCGGAAATAAATGGCAGAGAGCTTCTGTCCTTATGTCCGACATTGGTAAGACCACTGTTCAGCCCAGCACTCCTAAATTTGATCTCTCTAATGTCAACCTCCTCCATATACTTCAGAGAAATGCCGGCGAATTCACACTTAAGAACGTTGCTATCGTGACCGAAGGTTATGCCGTAGCTCGTGCGGCCGCTGAGCAAGCCTTCCTTGAAGCTGTTGCGGCTATCGGTGAGGTTACCGTCGATTCCGGCGATGCTATCGCTACTGCTAAGGCCGCTCGTGAAGAGGTCTTCAAGTGGATCAACGTTGAAACCGATGAGAATATGGCTGCTTCGGCTGTTCTTGACCAGGCTATCTTCGATTATGCTATGCTTGACGAAGCAAATGCCGATGTTAAGGCTGCTTATGATAAGATTGTTGCCCTGAGCGACACCGTCACTATTGATGATCAGGCTGCCGTTGCCGATGCAAAGGCTGCTTTCGACGGTCTTACCGACGAAAAGAAAGCTATCATTCCTGCCGACATGATTGCGAAACTTGAAAAGGCTGTGGATGATATTGCTACCATCGTAGTTGTCAATCCTGTTATCGATGCCATCGAAGCTCTTGCCGATCCCGATACCGTATCCTATGAGAATCTCGAAACCGTCAAGGCCGCTGCTGCAACGGTAAGAGAGGCCTTAGACGCCTTGAACGATACTCAGAAAGACAAGGTTGTTAATGCCTCCAAGCTTGAGGCTGTCGAGGCTAAGATTGCTGAACTCGAAGGTGACAAGCAAACCGCTGATGCTGTTGCTAATGCTATCAACGCACTTCCCTCGCTTGAGGAAATGACCGCTGATAAGGTTGCAGATGTTACCGTCGCAGGAATCCAGTTCGACGCTCTCACCGACGCTCAGAAGGCTCTGATTTCCGAAGAGCTCAAGAATAAGCTTGCTGCTCTCCGTGAATGGGCACCTGTTGCTGATGTTGTATACGGTGATCTTAACGATGACGGAGAAGTTACCGTTGACGATGCTCTCCTTGCACTCCAGGGTGCTGTAGGAAAGATTGAGCTCACCGATGCTCAGATCGAGGCTGCTGATGTTGACGGCGAAGCCGGCGTCGGTGTATCCGATGCTCTGGCAATCCTCCAGAAGGCAGTTGGTAAGGTTGAAACTCTTCCTCTTGTTGTTGAATAATCAGAGGAATGAATGACAATCTTTAAAGATTAATAAAACGGCGCTCTGCTTTTTTGCAGGGCGTCGTTTTTTGTTGCCTTCAAATTCTTCCGGGATTACGAAAAATGAATATAATAAAAAGCTTTACATTATTTTTCTTTTAAATATATCAGACGGAATTTTTCCGGATATCTCTCTGTGTTCAAATTGACAGAAGCTCTATTTGACAGCTTAAACTCAGCCGGTTTAAATGATTTCTTCAAAAAAAATCATTTAAACTGGCTTTTTTTATAAAAAATACTTGCTTTTTAATTTCACAGAGTATATAATGGTGTCAAAGAGGTGATTTGTGATTAAAAGTGTGGATTTTAGGTGATTTTTAATCCGGATTTTGCTATTTTAATCATTTTAAGTTCCATGAAAGGGGAGAGATAGATGTTTAACGGAATTTACCGCCATTCGGTGGACACCAAAGGCCGTATGGCCATTCCTGTGAAGTTTCGGGCCGAGCTTGGCGACAGTTTCTTTTTAACCGTCGGTCTTGACAGTTGCCTTTACATCTTCTCTCAGGACGAATGGGAAAAATTCAACCATGCCATAAGAAGTACCCTTTCATTTACTGCGGCAGAAAAGCTTTCTCGTTTTTTTAACGCTTATTCTTTTGATGTTGAACCTGATCTTCAGGGAAGAGTTATTATTCCTTCAGAGCTTAGAAAGCGTGCCGGAATAGAAAAGCAGGCGGTTGTCATCGGTGCCTCCAATCA
>CABMOR010000032.1 GCA_902388225.1 uncultured Oscillospiraceae bacterium
CGCTTAACGGAAATTTTAATCCCATAAGCGCCTTTGCCTATATTTTATCTACGGCGGTGGTTATTTTTCTTGTACTGCCGTTTCACGAATTTGCCCACGCCTTTTCCGCTCACAAGCTGGGGGACAACACGGCCAAATACATGGGCAGAATGTCGCTCAACCCCTTTCGTCACATTGACTGGGTGGGCGCAGCGCTTATAATGGCGGTGGGATTTGGCTGGGCAAAGCCGGTACCGGTAAACGCACGGCTCTTTAAAAACCCAAAAAAAGACATGGCAATAGTGGCACTTGCCGGTCCGCTCTCCAATCTTTTGGCCGCCTTTGTGTCTCTCTTTTTGTTTAATCTTGTCAACTCCCTTTTGGGTCTTGCCGTAACGGCCGGTTCGGAAATTTTGCTCTTTATACTTGCCTTTTTGAAATACATGTTCAGATTTCTGGCACAAATCAACATATCCCTTGCGGTCTTTAACCTTATTCCTATTCCTCCCCTTGACGGTTCAAGACTGCTTACGGCTTTGCTGCCCGACAGGATATACTATAAAATAATGGCCTATGAGCAATACATCATGCTCGCCCTCATTCTTCTTATGGTCACCGGTGTGCTGACCGTCCCCCTGTCCTATCTTTCAAACCTTATTCTGACCGGCTTTAACGCTGTGGCCTCTCTTCCCTTCGGAGGTTAATATGGACAAGCTTTCATACAAGCTGGAGAGCTTTGAAGGCCCGCTCGACCTGCTTCTTCACCTTATTTCCCGCAACAAGCTCAATATTTACGACATCAATATCTGCCAACTGGTCAACCAGTATCTCGAATGTATAGACCGTATGAAGGAACAGTCCATGGAAATTTCCAGCGACTTTCTGGAAATGGCATCCCGGCTGGTATATATAAAATCGGTGTCATTGCTTCCCAAGGAGGAAGAATCCCAAGAGCTTAAGGACCGGCTGTCTGGCGAGCTCATTGAATACCGAACGGTAAAGCTATTGTCAGCCCGGCTTTCGGCCTCGGCCGACGGGTTTGGAAAATTCATAAGAGAACCAACCATGCCCTCAATCGATCAAACCTATGTTTTGTCTCACCAAAAGGAAATTCTCTCCCACTGGTATCTTGCGGCGGTGGGCAGAGGCATGAGGAAACTTCCTCCTCCAAAGGCGGACTTCGAGCCGCTGGTAAAAAAGCCGGTCATTCCGGTGTCGGCAAAAATTGTTTATGTAATGAGACGGCTGTTTAAGGGCGTCAAGGTAAAATATAAAAACATTTTCAGCGGAGTAAAATCCAAATCCGAGGCGGTGGCCACATTTCTTGCCATACTTGAGCTAATCAGGGGCGGAAGAATAGCCATGGACAAGGATGACAATCTGAAAATGGTAGGAAAGGAAAAATAATGGAGCTTTCAAAATACATTCCTACACTTGAGGCAATTCTCTTTGCCGGAGGCGAGCCGGTTCCGACCTCCCGTCTTGCGGCCGCACTTGGGCTGACCGAAGAAAAGACCGAAAAGGCGGCGGTTTTGCTTGGAGAAAAGCTTAATTCCCCCGACAGCGGCATTGAACTTTTGCGGCTGGGTGACGGATGGCAGCTTGCCACAAAAAAGCAATATGAGGAGCCGATTCGCACGGTTTTTGAACTCAGACGGTCGACCCCGCTTTCTTCGGCGGCCTTTGAGGTGCTCGCCGTGGTGGCCTACAATCAGCCGGTAACCAAAGCTTATGTTGAACAGGTCAGGGGGGTGGACTGCTCGGGCGTCATTTCCTCCCTTGTGCTTAAAGGACTTATAGAGGAATGCGGTCGGCTCGACCTTCCCGGAAGACCCATACTTTACGGCACGACAGACACCTTTTTGCGGTGCTTCGGACTGGAAAATCTGTCCGAACTTCCGCCCCTTCCCGAAGACGAGGAGCACGGATTTGAAAACCGCAGCGCCACGCCGAGGAGCCGACCCTGGAAGATTTCGCCCAACAGCAGCTTTCGGACAAAAACATAATCCTCCAAAACAATGAAAATTCTGAAAAAGGTGAGTAAAATGAAAGATCAGAAAACCGAAAACAGAAACCAGAGCCAACCCCAAAACCCAAACCACAAAAGAGAATCTTCAAACCAAAGCAAGGTGGGTAACATTCTTGACATAACCGTCGACAAGATGCGCGCCCTTGCCGACACCGGCCTTGTGATTGGAGATAAAATCCCGATTACCGAAGACATTACACTCATTCCCGTGTCCCGTGTGTCCTGCGGGTTCGCCTCGGGAGGGAGCGATCTGCCCACCGAAAAATCTCCCGCAGGGGTATCCTTTGGGGGAGCGGGGGGCGGCGGTCTGACCGTCACTCCGGTCTGCTTTGTCTGCATAAACAAGGGGGATGTCAAGATACTCAATGTTGCCTCCACAATGCCTATGGGTGCGGCTGAACGTGCCATTACCATGGCTCCCGACCTTATCGAAAGCATAAAGGACACCTTTTCCAAATAGGCTTTAACAATTTATCTTAAAGGAAGATCAAACTTGAAGATTCCACAGGAAAACATCAGAAACTTTTGCATAATTGCCCACATCGATCACGGCAAGTCCACTCTGGCCGACCGAATGCTTGAAATAACCGACACGGTTGCTCTTCGGGACATGGAGGACCAACTGCTTGACAGCATGGATCTCGAGAGGGAGAGGGGAATTACCATCAAGGCCCATGCCGTTACCCTGTATTACAAGGCCGACGACGGCAAGACCTATGAGCTCAATCTCATTGACACTCCCGGTCATGTGGACTTTAACTATGAGGTTTCCCGTTCTCTGGCCGCCTGTGAGGGTGCGGTGCTGGTGGTCGACGCCTCCCAAGGCATCGAGGCCCAGACCCTTGCCAACACATATCTCGCCGCCAACCACGATTTGGAAATCCTCCCGGTCATCAACAAAATTGACCTTCCGGCCGCCGACCCCGACCGTGTGGCCCATGAAATCGAGGAAATTATCGGTATAGAGGGAATGTCTGCCCCCCGCATTTCGGCCAAGGCAGGCATTAACATAAAGCAAGTGCTGGAACGCATAGTTTCTGATTTCCCCCCTCCAAAGGGAAGTTCAAAAGACCCATTAAAGGCGCTTATATTTGACTCCTATTACGACCCCTATAAGGGGGTTATCACCTATTTCCGTGTTGTGAGCGGAACGGTAAAAAGCGGAATGGCCATAAAGATGATGGCAACCGGCGCCGAGTTTCAGATTGTCGAGCTTGGACGCAAAGGGGCACGCAGCCTTATGCCCTGCGACGAGCTGACGGCGGGTGAGGTCGGATATTTTGCCGCCTCCATAAAAACGGTCAGCGAGGCCAGGGTCGGAGACACCATAACCGGTGCCGAGCATCCGGCAAGCGAGCCTCTCGAAGGCTACCGTGCGGTCAATCCGGTGGTTTTCTGCGGCGTTTATCCCGCCGACGGCGCCCAGTATACCGACCTTCGTGAAGCGCTGGAAAAGCTTCAGCTCAACGATGCGTCGCTCCATTTCGAGCCCGAAACCTCGGCGGCACTCGGTTTCGGTTTTAGGTGCGGCTTTTTGGGGCTTCTTCACATGGAGATAATTCAGGAGCGGCTTGAGAGGGAATACAACCTTGATCTTATCACCACGGCTCCCAGCGTGGTTTACAAAATAAATTTAACCGACGGAACCTCGGTTTCCATCGACAATCCCACAAACTATCCCGATCCCGCAACCATCCAGTCGGCCGAAGAGCCGGTCTGCGACGTCCACATCTTCAGCCCAACCGAATATGTGGGCGCAATCATGGAACTGTGTCAGGAGCGCCGGGGAGTTTTCGGAGACATGCAATATCCCTCCTCAAGCCGGGTGGATATCCATTACGAAATGCCCTTAAATGAGATTGTCTACGACTTTTTTGACGCCCTCAAATCCCGCACCAAGGGCTATGCATCCTACGATTATGAGCCAAAGTGCTATAAACCGTCAAAGCTGGTCAAGCTGGACGTTTTGCTCAACGGCGAGATTGTCGACGCCCTCTCCTTTATTGTCCATGCCGACAGCGCATACAAGCGGGCCCGCCGCATTGCCGAAAAGCTTAAGGACAACATTCCCCGCCAGCTTTTCGAGGTGCCGGTTCAGGTGGCGGTGGGAGGCAAGGTCATTGCCCGGGAAACCATTCGAGCCATGCGGAAGGATGTTCTGGCAAAATGCTACGGCGGAGACATTACCCGAAAGAAAAAGCTGCTTGAAAAGCAAAAGGAAGGCAAAAAGCGCATGAGAAGCCTGGGTGCGGTGGAGGTTCCCCAGGAGGCCTTTATGGCTGTGCTCAAGCTTGACGAATGAATACATACCGGCGGGTGTAGCTGGGACTTTGAACCAGGAAATCGTTTTCCCACAAAGCAATGTCCCGCATATAATCAAAAAATTACGGCGGGCAGAGGTTATCTCTGCCGCTTTATACGATGGATAAAGACTATCTGGAGCAGTTCCTTGCGAAGTGCACCCTTTCAGAAGCAGAAAGAGAAAGTATTTTATCCTACGCAGATTCTCAGCGGCGGCTGATGGAGGAAATTCTGAAAACAGAAACGGTTGAGGACGAAATCCCGCATATCACACCTGAAAAATTTGACCGTTATCCGATATGTCTGTCTCTTTCCGGAATGTTTTGCGAAAAGGAGATTTTCTATACCTATGAGCAATACGAGGAGCATTTGAATCAAACAAAAATGTTTGCAAAAACACATCCGAATTACATTCAGAATCAAACCTCGGCTCACACATTCCGAAACCTGCAGATATACATTCACGAAGGCAAATGGGCTATGGTATCCAAAAATAAAGCCCCTGTCATCCATTTCGTGATTCACCACCCCAAGCTGCGAGAAGCGATTGAAAGCTTTATACCCCCGTTGGTGGAGAAAGATTAAAGCGATTCAAAAGCGGCGGTAGGAGTCATGCCCTCCTTCCGCCGCTTGATATTTATGCCTAAACAACTCTCTGTTTATATCGCAGAACAGAATATAACTAAACAGCCGGCAGCAAAAATTCAGAGCCGATAAACTTGTCTTTAATCGCAGTTTATCGGCTCTTTTTTGACCAAATTTAACAGTATTCTCATCCGCTGAAAAAAAGTATTTGCAAATATACATTATGCAATGTCAGTCCAATTTAAAGCGGGACTTTTTTGATTTTACCCGACTGGCGGGGATACCTTTCCGGGGTAGGGGAGATTTTGTCTATCATTACCACCTGGCGGGTATTTTCCCCAAGGGAAAACTCCTTTATTTCTGAAAGCTTTCCTCCCAGAAGACCTATGGCCTTCTCAGCGGCTTCGGTCTCGTCCCTTCCCGACGGCCCCTTCATGGCAAGAAAACTGCCGCCCGGCTTTACAAAGGGAAGACAGTATTCCGAAAGAACATTAAGCTGTGCTACTGCCCGGGCGGTAGCAAAATCAAACTGCTCTCGGTATTCCGGCTTTTTCCCAAGCTCCTCGGCTCGGCCGTGCACAATTTCAAAATTCAGACCCAGCCTGTCTTTCACCTGCTCCAAAAAGACCAAACGCTTGTTCAGGCTGTCCATCATGGTAAATTTCATGTCGGGGCGCATTATACAGAGGGGCACAGACGGAAATCCCGCTCCGGTTCCCACGTCTATAAGGCTTGCCCCCTCTTTAAAGCTTCCGCATGAAAGCAGGGTCAGACTGTCGGCAAAATGCAAAAGAGCTATGCCTTCAGGGGAGGTTATGGCCGTCAGGTTGATTTTTTCGTTCCATACGCAAAGAAGCTCTGCATACAATCGGAAATTTTCAAGCTGTTCATCGTTTATGCCGACGCCAAATCCCCTTGAAACCGACACCAAAAGTTCGCTGTCAACAAAATTCATATTATCTTCTCGGCTTTTTCCTTATATTTCTTTGAAGGTCCTCTTCCTGCTTTGCGGCGTCAAAATCCCTTTTTATCGAGCGGACAATAAAAAACACTCCTACAGCAGCCAAAGGAACGCATACAATAATCATCCAGTTTACGGCCGACCGTTTTTTCTCGGCCACCCGCTGTTTCTCGGTCTCGACGGTATATTCAAGACTGTTAAAGATATACTCGGCCGTGTCGGCGGCGTTTTGGGAAAGCTGTTCGGACTTTTCTATGAGCGTAAGGGTATATATCCGGCCGTTAATAACCGTCAGATAGATTATGCGGCTGTCGCTGTTTCCCTTTTGGGCATCCTTTTGAAAGGTCAGGCGGTAAAACAGCGCTGCGCCCTTTCTTATTTGTTTGATTTCGCTTGTTTGCTCCGAGATATTTCCTATAAGCGCTTGTTCGGCAAGCTGTTCGTCCGAAAATTCGGCCAAATTCACGATGTTTGAGGAAACCTCGGTCACCGCCGAGGTCATGAAAACCGTCCATCCGAGATTTTCGGTCACGGCATAGAAAAGATAGTCGGAATTAAGCTTTTGCTTTAATCTTTCGAAATCCTCCGAAAGCGCTTCCGCCTGTCCGGCCTTGCTGTCGATGTTTTCGGAAGTAAATACCGTAAAGACATCGGAAACGTGGGCGGTCATGCCGTCCTTTGTCACCTCGGTATCGGCAAAAGCCCGAATCATCAGACAGGAAAAGCTCAATGCCGACGCCAAAATCAGGCACAAAACTTTTTTCATAATGCTCTCCATTTGTTATTTCCCCGCTCTCCGGCGGTCGGAAATCAGCCAGAACCACAAAAACACCAAAATCTGAAAAACCGCCGCAACGGCGTATATGAGATAAATGTTGGGCATTTTCAAGGTTATGTCAATACTTGACGCAACGGTCCAAATCAGTCCGCTTATGGAAATTATACGGCTTGGCGTGTGCCACCAAATCCAACTGAAAACGGTAGTGACGATAAAGCTGACCGGGCATCCGTAGATAAAGACCAGCCATTTTCTCGGAAGGTCGGGGGCAACCACAGCCAACACAAAAAACACAAAGGTTGCCAACAGCCACACAAGCCCCACCGACAGCGCCGGAACGAGGGTGTGTTTCTTGGTCATCTTTATCGGCTTTTTAGGGGGAGCGGAAGAAATAAAATCGTCCACCGAAACCCCGAAAAGCTCGGCCATATTGCTCAGCACGGTTATGTCGGGCAGCCCGTCGCCCCGTTCCCATTTTGAAACCGATTTGTCCGAATAGTTGAGTTTTTCGGCAAGTTCCAGTTGGGTAAGGCCGGCCGCCTTTCTGTAAAATGTAATTTTTTCCGAAATGTTTTTCTTTAAAATATCTTCATTCATATTTTTATTATAAACGATGGGCAAATAAAAATCAACCCCAAAAAGCCTCGTTTTTATGCGGGTTTCTACTGTGGGTGGAGAAGATTTTTTTCGACTCTACCGGACAAAAACTCGGTCGTAGGACAAAATAATCTTAAGATAGGGTGACATATTACTACCCGAAGGATAAAATATTAACAGAAGCAACGGCAAGGCAAATCCAAAACGCCGGTTTTGTAAATTTTTAAATTCTAAAATTATATCCACGGTTTCACAAGGAGAATAAATTTATGTCTGACAAAAAGAATCAGTTAATACCGACCGCAGAAAAAACTTCCGAAAAGAAAAGCGCAGCAAAAGATCCGTTTCTTGCAAAGGCGGTGCGCGTCATACTTGTGGCACCCTTTATGGCGGCGCTTATGCTTACCCTCATCTGGATTATTCGACCCGACTCATATCTCAATTTCGGTCATTATATTTATGCTCTCGTAACACTGTCGATTTTTCCTTTGCTTTCCTATCCCGTTTCGTATATTGTGCCTCAAATCCGCAAAAAGGGAAGAGACGGTCAGCGAAGTCTGGCCATAATTTTTTCGGTGGCCGGATATGTTGCGGGTATTTTGGGCTCGATATTTTTCGGAGCAGGGAGGATTGAGCTTCTCATATTCCTGACCTATCTCCTTTCGGGCATCTCCATCGCCCTTTGCTCCTTTGTATTCGGTGTCAAGGCAAGCGGACACGCCTGCGGTGTGTCCGGTCCCATTGCCATGATGGTCTACTGTCTCGGGCTCCCCTTTGTGGCCTTAAGCGCCCTGCTCGGGGCGGTGGTTTGGGCATCTCTGAAAATCAAACGCCACACTCCCTTACAGCTTCTTCTCGGAAGCATAATACCCATAGCAGCCATGCTGATTTCCCTTCGCATTGTCGAAATATGGCCGTTCTGATTATCCGGCCACTTTAAAGGGGCTCGGTATACACAGGTATATCGGGCCCCTTAACATTTTATAAAAAAAGCGGTTCAAGCTGTTTTCCTTGGACGGCGTTTTCCACCGCCTCCTTTATTTTTGAAAAATCCGCAACAACAGAGTTGGGTTTTTGCATAAAATCGTCCTGCTTCATGGGCACAAAAAAGATGTTTTTGGTGTTAAGCAGACGGCCTATATTCTGTGCCGAGCCGGACAGAGCATCGTTGGTCGAAACAGCTATGAGCACCGGTCGGGCATTGCGAAGATGCGCCTTGACCGAAAGTGTAACGGGGGTATCTGTTATGCCGCATGCAAGCTTGCCCAGGGTATTGCCGGTACAGGGGGCAACCACCATTATATCCAACAGCTTTTTGGGGCCGATTGGTTCGGCCTGTGACAGCTCATGTATTATTTCTTTTTCACAGATTTCGGTTATCTTTCGGTTTATCTCTTCGCTTTTTCCAAATCTGGTGTCGGTGGAGAAGGCGGTTTTTGACATTATGGGCAAAATTTCGTGTCCGTCATCTTTAAGCTGCCGCAAAACCGGAAAAACCTTTTCAAAGGTGCAAAACGAACCGCAAATTCCAAATCCTATTTTAAGACTTCGCATTTTCTTTCACCTCCGTAAGCTTTTTAAGAGCGGTGTTGACAAAAATTTCGGCGGCAGCCTTGGGCGCTGTTTTTGCGGGAAGCGAAAGGGCCGAAATTGCGGTTATGCCCTCTCTTTCCGCCGCCTTAAAATCCACCCCTCCGGGAGAGGAGGCGAGGTCGATTATGAGACAGTTTTTATTCGCTTTTTTGAGTAAATTTTCATCAATTAAAAGTGACGGTACCGTGTTGAAAACTATGTTGAAATTGTCGAAGTCCCTTGTAAAACTGTCAATTTCGGACAACCCATCACATCGAATTTCAGTTCTGATTTGCTCTCTTCGTACATAAACTTTTACCTTTTTTCCGCAAAGAACCGACAGTCTTTTGGTCAATGCTTTTGCCACCCGACCGTAACCTAAAACAAGTGTTTTACTGTTCCAAAGTGTATCCTTTGTGTGGTTCAAAGCAAGCTGAATAGCCCCTTCGGCGGTTATAACGGCGTTTTCAATTAAAAAGCTTTCGTCTTTAAAGCAATCATATATGTTGTATCCATCTTTACGAATTTCCTCAAGATATTCTTCTTTTGCCCTTCCACAAAAGAGGGGAGCGGAGGCCGGGATTTTTTTTATAAAGCTTTTAAGCTCAAGCTTTTGCTCACAGGAGGGAGCATAAAGATTTTTGCCGTCGGCGGTTAGAGGAGCGGGAAGAAAAACGGCACTGCATTTTTTCACTTCATCCCTTGGTGTTCGGTTTTTTATTTCGGTTTCGGTTTCATACCCCTTTTCGGCCAGCACGGTTTTTATCCAGTCTGTCCTTACAT
>CABMOR010000033.1 GCA_902388225.1 uncultured Oscillospiraceae bacterium
TCATAAAAGCAAGGCGACAGCCTTGTCGGGTGCGACAGCACCTATTAAAATGCCAGGGCATTTTAACTTTTAGTCATTCAATGTTCTCCGAAACAGTCTAAATCTCCGATTTAGTCACTGTTTCGTGAGGTTATTATATCATAAAAGCAAGGCGACAGCCTTGTGGGGTGCGACAGCACCCATTAAAATGCCAGGGCATTTTAACTTTTAGTCATTCAATGTTCTCCGAAACAGTCTAAATCTCCGATTTAGTTACTGTTTCGTGAGGTTATTATAACACAAACCGCATTTATTGTAAAGTCGCAGAAAAAGTCAAAAGCCTTCCCGATTACGGAAAGGCATTTAAAGGAACGGGTAAAACCATATTATGTTATTCTCTCGGCTTTTTCATACCGAAAACCAGACGAAGTATTCCTCTTATACACCTGGGGCTTTTCAAAACAACTATCTGCATATAAACGCCTCCGATATCATTTAAAACCGCAAATTCCGAAAATGATAAGTACGACGGCAAGAATGGCAACTATCCATTCAGGAGGAAGTATGAAGGCTATTATGAGTCCTCCGCCAAAGGCTATGGCAAGTTTGCCGATACAGCATCCGACTTTTGTCCGTTTTTTCACCCATACCACCGCCCAAAATCATATAAAACGAAACTTGCTTTCTAATTTCATTCTATTATAATTCTGTAAAAGTGTTACAAATTACTCCAGGAGCGAAAGCTGTTCACTGCACTCTTCCCACTTTGTCAGAACATTTTCTTCCCTTTGCTTTAATTCCTCAAGCTCTTTTGTCAGCGTAAGAATTTTTTCATAATCGGCTCCGCAATTTTCTATTTCCTCCTGAACCCCGGATATTTGTGAGGAGATTTCCTCGGCCTCGGTTTCAAGCTTTATAATGCGGCTTTTGAGTTTTCTTATTTCCGACTCAAGCTTTTTGCGTTTTTTATACTCTTCTCCTCCGCCTGACGGAGCCTTTTGGGTGGTATTCTCGGTTTGTCTATCCAACCTAAACTGTTCCATATATGCGTCATATCCGCCCTTAAATTCACAAACACCGTTTTTTGCAAGATAATATATTCTGTGAGCAAGCCGGTTTATCAAATATCGGTCGTGGGTAACCATAAGAACGGTTCCGTCAAACCCCTCAATTGCCTCTTCAAGGGCCTCTCTCGAGCCAATGTCAAGATGGTTGGTGGGCTCGTCCAATATAAGAAAATTGGCTCCCGAAAGCATCATCTTGACAATGGCAACCCTGGCCCGTTCTCCTCCGCTTAGGGTTTCCACCTTATTAAATACGTCTTCACCCTTAAAAAGAAAGGCGGCAAGAGCGTTTCTGACCGAAGTCTGGGTTAAGGCGGGAGAATTTTTCCAAACTTCTTCAAGAACGGTGTTTTTTCCCTCAAGGCTTTCCTGTGCCTGGTCGTAGTAAGCAAATTTAACCCCAATTCCGAAATTTATTCTTCCCCTCCCGTTATACTGTCCTGTTATCTGCTTTAAAAGGGTTGTTTTTCCGCACCCGTTGGCTCCAAGCAAAAAAACACGCTCGTTCTTATGTATCTCTATGTCCACACTACTGTAAACTTCATGCTCACCGAAAGACATACAAAGATTATCTGCCGTTAAAACATCGAAGGGACAGGGGCTTTGAGCCGTAAAATTAAATCTTACGGTCTGTATTTCGGCTTCGGGAACTTCCAGCTCTTCTTCGAGTTTTTTAATAACCTTTTCCTTGCTTTCGGCCCTCTTGACCGATTTTTCCTTGTTCCAGCGTTTAAGCTCGGTAACCGTATCCTTAAGCCGGTTTATTTCCTTAAGCTGATTTTCATAATGCTTTTGTCGGGTTTGACGGTCCTTCTTTTTTTGGTCAAGATATTCGGTATAGTTGCCCTTAAAGCAATAAAGATGTTGGTGCTCAATTTCAGCCGTACGGTTGGTTATTCTGTCGAGAAAATAACGGTCATGGGAAACAACGATATACCCGCCCTTGAAATTTTTAAGGTAATCCTCAAGCCATTCGACGGCGTGAATATCAAGATGATTGGTAGGCTCGTCAAGCAAAAGAAAGTTGGCGCCCGAAATAAGCAGGCAGGCCAAGCTTATTTTCGACCTTTGACCGCCGCTGAGTGTGTGTATTGGTCGGTGAATTTCCTCTTCCGAAAAGCCGAGACCCAAGAGGGCAGATTTTGAAAGACTCCTGAAATAAAGCCCTCCGTCCCGTTCAAAGCTTTCTCTGACAAGCTGTTGACGCTCCAAAAGCTCCTTTGAAACCGCCCCTTTTTCAATGGTCTCCTCAATTTCTTTGAGGATTTTTTCCTCTTCTGTGAGCTTGCTGAATATACCCATAACCATGGAATAGGCGGTTGCATTTTCGTCACGACACAAAAACTGTTCCATAATTCCGAGCTTGAGTTCCTTTGAACGCACGACCTTTCCCCCGTCGGGCAATTCCTCTCCCGAAATGAGCTTGAAAAGAGTGGACTTGCCGGCACCGTTGGCCCCGACAAGTCCAATATGATCTTTTTCGTCCGCTTCAAGAGAGATCTCCTTAAAAAGCGTTTTGCCTCCGAAGGATTTTGTTAAATTTTCCAAAGCAATAAGCGACATTTATTCCACCATCAGATCTTCGAGACTTCTGAAATGATAATCGTGATTTTTGAGCATACTGAAATCGGACAGTGCCCTTCCGAGTCCTCTGACCACACTGTTTTCCGGGTCATCAACCAAATTTATTTTGGTAAAAAGACGCTGTTCAAGCATGTTTTTCATTCCGTAGGTAAGCGCCCCGCCGCCGGTTAAAATTATTCCGTCAACCGCCGTATCGGCAATCATCTCAGGGGCGGTGTGCTCAAATACATCCTGAATCGAGCGGATGATTTCTTCGGCCGTCTCGTTCATAACCCTGAGCAGATCGGTAGAGGTTATTTCGATGCTTTGGGGAAGTCCGCTGAAAAGATTAAGCCCCGTTACCGTCATGCCAACCTCAATGGGGCGCCTGACAACACAGCCAATCTCTTTTTTTAACCGCTCGGCCGTAACAATTCCGATATTGACATTGTGCTCCGAGCGGACATATTTGACTATTGCCTCGTCAAAAGCCGCTCCGCCGGTTTTCAGCGAGACGCTTCGGGCAAGTCCGCCCATGGAAAGCACAGCAATATCGGTCGTTCCCTTTCCGATGTCTACCACCGTGGTTCCCTTTGGGGTGGAGAAATCTATTCCGAGCCCTATGGCCGTGGCAAGAGGAGACTCGACCAAACAGACATTTCTCGCTCCGGCCGTTTCCATGGCGTCAAGCACCGAACGCTGCTGAACCGCGGTCGACCCACAAGGAATGGATACAATTGCCCGAGGGCGTATTATCTTTTTTCCGCAAACCCGGCCCACATACTCCTTGAGCATAAGTTCGGCGGCACGAAAATCTGCCACCGCACCGTATTCAATGGGGCATACCGGTATTCGAAGATCGGAGGTTCTGCCAATGGCCTTATATGCGTCAAAGCCGAAATTCACAGCCTCTCCGGTCATGTCGTTGACGGTCACAGCCGACGGTTCGCTCAGGGCAATACTCTTGCCCATAAATATTCTTGTAAAGTTTGTTCCAAGATCTATTCCGATATCGGTTCTCATAAACTGCACTCCGTATGGTTAATAAGTTCATTATACAGTTTAACAGCACGGATTACAAGTGCATTTTTATCGGTCCTTTGTTTAAAAACACGAATTTTTAAGATTTTCTCTTTGGGCGGTATTTAGCCCGTCATTTGAAAAAAGTGCGGAATAATTATAAAAGCACACGCCCGCTCCGATCTCCTTTGCGTAAATCGCCTGTCTTTTCAAAATATCGTCATATGTTTTCCATTCTTCCGATGACGCATCGGTTTTTCCGATTTTATAGGCTCCGATTCCAATGTTAAGATTAACATTTGTTACATACACTCAAAAAATCAAATCCTTCGGTAGGATATTCAAATCCGAAATATATCTGAGGACAGATATAATCGCAAAATCCGCCCTTACACCAGCTTTCAACATCGGCAAAAAGCACATTTCGGTTTTTCTCCACATCGGCCGCCGGGCTTATTCCGAAGGCAACGCCCTCATGCTTTTTAACTTCATCATAAACCGATTTTATCATGAGATTTACCATTTCCCGTCTGAAATCTCCAAGACTTTTGGGCTCAATAGTCTGCCCGCAGTAATTTTCATAAATCAGACTGTCAATACTCTCATCGGACGATGGATAGAAATAATCGTCAAAATGTATACCGTCCACCGGATATTTATCAAGTATTTCCCTTACCCCGGATACAATGAGTTCAGAGGACTTTTGACATGACGGATTGAGATAGGTGCCGGTCTCAAGAGAAATCAGCTCCTGTTTTTGAGCGTCAAAATTTTTTGCGGGATTGTTTGGGTCAAGGCTCTCGAGAAGGTCGCTGCCCGAAGTAACTCTATAGGGATTTATCCAGGCCTCAACCCGAATATTTTTTTCGTGTGCAAGCCTTACAAATTCATCAAGCGGGTCAAAGCCGCACCCTTCTCCCTGCTTTCCGGAAAGCTGATAGGAATATGGAAAAATGTTCGATTCATAGAAGGCGTCGCAATGGGAGCGAACATGAAGAACGACCGTGTCAAGCCCCAGGGATGTGACATTTTTCAGACAGTTTTCGACATTTTCCCTATATTGTTCAAGGCTTTTTCCCCTTATCATTTCCCCAAATTCAAGATAATTTATCCAAACTCCCTTCATGTTCCGAATGGAATAAGGGGACTGGGGCGTTACAGAATCCTCCGTCTGTTTTTGATCGGACGGTTTTAAATTACTAAATATAAGTACAGCGCATAGTATCATAATAAGCACCGCCAAAAGCCCTTTGGCCGCCGTGTTTTTTTCTTTCATGGTTATATTTCCTTTGTTGACATAGTTTTGTTTTGATATTATAATTTTATTATATCAAACTGGCGGGGTGAGCAAAATTACCTTTCTCATCATATATATTCTATGTATTTGGATAATATCAGCGGTTTTGACGGTTTATGATAAATCGGCGGCCAAAAATAAAGGCAGGCGTATCAGCGAAAGGTGTCTTTTGTTTTTTGCGGCCGTTGGCGGCGCAGGCATAATGCTTGCTGTAATGAAAACCGTCCGTCACAAAACCCAAAAGCCCAAATTTATGATCACACTGCCTCTTCTTTTTGCGGCTCATATTATTCTAATCTGTCTTTGTATAAAAAACCAATACCTGAACTTTTGAAAAAAGCCTGATGAAAAATCATCAGGCTTTTAAATTTAATGCTGCCGCGCCTCTTCGAGCATCATATTTTTAACCTTCATTAGTCTGGTTGTGGTACTGCGCTCGTTTTCGTCAAGCTTCATTGTTATATATTTTATGGTTTCCTCATATCTGGGAATCATAACATGTTCTAAAGCGTTCACCCTTCTGCGGGTTTTTTCAATCTCGTCTGCCAAAAGAAAGCAGGATTTTTCCACCTCCGCAAGGCGTATCATCTTGGGAAAGATTTCAGACAACGCCCTAACACCCTCGTCAAGCTCGGCAGAAGTAAAGGCATAGCCGTAGGAATATATGTCCGACATATCCTGAGATTTGAACCTTGTGTCAAAAACCGGAATGTGCACGCTCATAACATTTTTTTCCGAAAGCTCAAGAGTGACCTTTTGCTTGGGCATCAAGAATGACGTTTCCAATTCTTCTCTTTCCATGGACGCCCCCGCAGACGCAAAGAACTTGTTGGCGGTGGAAATCCCCTCTTCAACAGCCTTTCTGAGACGCTCGTTTTCGTGAACAAGTTCCATAAACTGCCTCATAAGCTCATCCCTCTTGTCCTTGAGCAGCTTGTGTCCCCGTCTCGAGGTATTAAGTTTATTTTTCAGGTTTGTAAGCTCCATTCGGGTGGGATTTACATTTAGCCTGGCCATATTTTCACCTCGGTCTACTGACGGTCGTAGTATTTTTTAAGCAAATCATCGCTTATGCGCTTAAGCTCGCTTCTGGGCAAAATCTTAAGCAGTTTCCACCCAATATCCAAGGTTTCCTCCACGCTTCGATCGGTATTATACCCCTGAGAGACATATTCCTGCTCAAATTTATCGGCAAACTCGGCATAAATCTTATCAATGTCGGTCAAAGCCGATTCGCCAAGTATAACCATGAGTTCTTTGGCATCCTTACCTCTTGCATAAGCCGAAAAAAGCTGGTTCATGGTGTTTGAATGGTCTTCTCGTGTTTTACCTTCACCGATACCCTTATCCTTCAGTCTTGAAAGGGAGGGAAGCACATCAATGGGAGGTGTTATTCCCTTTCGGTAAAGCTCACGGGAAAGAATAATCTGTCCCTCGGTAATATAACCCGTCAGGTCGGGAATCGGATGGGTTTTGTCGTCCTCAGGCATGGTGAGAATCGGTATCATGGTGATACTTCCTTTTTTTCCCTTCTGACGTCCGGCACGCTCATAAATCCCCGCAAGATCGGTATACATATATCCGGGATAGCCCCTCCGCCCGGGAACCTCTTTTCTGGCCGCCGAAACCTCTCTGAGGGCGTCGGCATAGTTGGTTATATCGGTCAGAATAACAAGCACATGCATGTCCTTTTCAAAGGCGAGATATTCGGCCGCCGTCAAAGCCATTTTGGGTGTGGCAATGCGCTCTATTGCGGGATCGTTTGCAAGATTTACAAAGAGCACGGTTCGGTCAAGAGCGCCCGTTTCCCTAAAGGATTCCACAAAAAAGTTGGACTCCTCAAAGGTAATTCCCATTGCGGCAAAAACCACAGCAAACTGCTCGTTATCCCCAAGCACCTTGGCCTGACGTGCAATTTGTGCCGCAAGATTAGCGTGGGGAAGGCCTGCGGCCGAAAAGATGGGAAGCTTTTGCCCTCTGACAAGGGTGTTAAGTCCGTCTATGGCCGAAACTCCGGTTTGAATAAACTCCTGGGGATACTGACGGGCGGCGGGATTTATCGGCCGTCCGTTGACATCCAGCCTCATTTCGGGAATGATTTCCGGGCCGTCATCAATAGGCCGTCCAAGTCCGTCAAAAACACGGCCCAGCATATCCTCCGACACCCCAAGCTCCATTTGCCGCCCTGTAAAACGAACCTTGCTGTTTGAAAGATTTATGCCGGTTGATGCCTCAAAAAGCTGAACAAGAGCGTTTGTTCCGTTTATCTCCAGCACTCGGCATCGACGAATTTCGCCATTTTCCAGTTCAATTTCACCAAGTTCGTTATACTTGACCCCTTCGACATTTCTTACAAGCATAAGGGGGCCTGCGACCTCTTCAATAGTTCTGTATTCTTTAGGCATTTTGCTCGGCCTCCTTTATACTTTGGGCAATCTGATTTTCAAGCTCGCCGATTATCTTCTCATATTCCGCAGAAATATTTTCTTCCTTTACATACTTGAATCTTCCTATTCCCTCCCTGACTGGAAGGGCTGCCAGCCTTTCAATGTCGGCCCCCAAATCAAGTGCGCTGCCGCATCGGTCATAATATTCAAGAATAAGTCTCATCATATCAAGCTGTTTTGCAAGACTTGTATAGGTGTCGACCTCATGAAAGGCAAGCTGATGGAGAAAGTCCTCGCGTATTGAACGGGCGGTTTCCATTTTAAGTCTATCCTTTGCCGACAGAGCATCCATACCCACAAGCTTTACTATTTCCTCAAGCTCGGACTCCTCCTGGAGAAGCGTCATCATACGCTGACGGAGCTTAATCCAATCGGGAGAGACATTTTTGTCAAACCAAGGAGAAAGCAGGTCGAGATAAAGAGAATAGCTGGTCAGCCAATTGATAGCCGGAAAATGGCGTTTATATGCAAGGGATGAATCGAGTCCCCAAAACACCTTGACAATGCGAAGGGTGGCCTGAGAAACCGGTTCGGAAATGTCTCCGCCCGGAGGGGAAACAGCTCCGATTACCGAGAGGGCGCCTTCTCTTCCCTCTTGGCCAAGAGAAACCACACGGCCTGCGCGTTCATAGAACTGGGCAAGACGGCTTCCCAAATATGCGGGATATCCTTCTTCTCCCGGCATTTCCTCAAGACGCCCGGACATCTCTCTGAGTGCCTCGGCCCAACGGGAAGTTGAATCGGCCATGAGCGCCACCGAATATCCCATGTCGCGAAAATACTCGGCGATGGTAATACCTGTATATATCGACGCCTCTCGTGCGGCCACCGGCATATCCGAGGTGTTGGCAATGAGCACGGTGCGTTCCATGAGGGATTTACCGGTGTGAGGATCGATGAGCTCGGGAAACTCGTTGAGCACATCGGTCATTTCGTTTCCCCGTTCTCCGCATCCGATATAAACAACAATATCGGCCTCTGCCCATTTTGCAAGCTGGTGTTGGGTGACGGTTTTACCGCTTCCGAAGGGGCCGGGGATGGCCGCTACACCGCCCTTTGCAATGGGGAACAAACAGTCAATAACTCGCTGTCCGGTTATAAGAGGTTTTTCGGGAGAAAGCTTCTTTTTGTATGGTCTGCCCTTTCTGACCGGCCACTTTTGCATAAGGGATAGCTCTTTCTCCCCTTTTTCGGTTTCAATAACTGCCACCTTTTCGGTAACGGAATATTCTCCCGCTTTTATATTTTTCACAGTTCCGTCAATTCCGTTTGGAACCATGATTTTGTGGACCACAATGTCGGTCTCCCGGACGGTTCCGATAACGTCACCGGCAAAAACCCTGTCCCCCGCCTTTACGCAGGGTTCAAACATCCATTTGCGTTCCCGTTTAAGGGAGGGAACCTCAACTCCCCGTTTAAGGTTGTTTCCGGCCAGCTTCATAATGTCGTCCAGCGGCCGCTGAATTCCGTCGTATATGCTGCCTATAAGTCCCGGTCCGAGTTCGACGCTCATGGGCTCGCCCGTCGAAACCACCTTTTCTCCGGTGCCTATGCCCGAGGTTTCTTCATAAACCTGCACCGATGCCTTGTCGCCGTGCATTTCTATGATTTCTCCGATAAGGTGCTCTTCGCCAACCCGCACCACATCAAACATATTTGCATCCTTCATTCCCTCGGCAATAACAAGCGGTCCCGATACCTTCAAAATATTTCCTTGACTCATTTTTTCCCTCTTTTCTAATTTGTCAGTATATCCGATCCGACCGCCTTTTCCACCGCCCGATGAACATCCCTCATTCCCTTGCCTGTGTTATTTTTTACACCGGGAATAAGTATCACCGACGGAAGACTGCGGCTGCGTAATTTATCCAATGCCGCCTCAAGCTTTTCGGCCAGTTCCTCGGTGATATAAACAACTCCAAAGCCCTGTTCCGAAAGCTTAAAGATAATTTTTTCTGCCTCTTTTTCGTCTTCTGTGGGAAAGACCGAAAGTCCAAGTGCCGCAAATCCGCAAATACTTTCTCTGTCGCCCATAACGGCAATCTTATACATACAGATCACACAGCCTTTCCTTGGTTTTTTCGGCATCAAGCCCTATTTTTTTGCACATA
>CABMOR010000034.1 GCA_902388225.1 uncultured Oscillospiraceae bacterium
CATTTTTTACATAACATTCACAGGATGGATAGTTTCCAAAGGTGTCTGTTGCCTTTACAGATTGGTTATACCAAAAAGCCTTTTGGCTTCTTCCGTCGATGTGTACAAAGCCGTCATCCTTATAACATCCTATCCCCATTATCCAAAGCCCCTGGGCGAAATGTGCCACATCGAAGGGGGAAACACCCTGAACGACAATATCAAAGGCCATTCCTTTGGTGTGATACGAAGAAGAAGCCCCGCCGATTTTTTTATTATAGCTTTCGGTGCGAAAAGCCGATGTTATGGTTACAGGCTTGCCGAAATGCTGCCTTATTTCCTCAAGCTTATATACCAGGTCAAGATCGATGGGAATATAATCCGTACCGTCATGACAGGCAAATTCCTTTACTTTGAAATGCTCGGTCAGATTGTTTTCCCCTTCAAGCTTTTTTGAAAAGTTGTATACCGCCATTTTTCTATCTCCTTATTTTGATTTAATCATTTACCGATATTACGGGATATGTTATGTCGACATAAAAGCATTCTCCGGCTTTATACGAGTATGTATTTAATGACGAATACGCCCACACACTGCCATCGTAACAGTCCACCGAGCAATACCATTTTTCAAGATAGCTTTCCGACCCGCCGCTGTATGGTGAAAATCTCCGAGCCGAGCGTATATGAGTTATGGGTCTAAAGGGTAAACCTGCTTTTATAATATCACGTGCTCCGGCGGTTCCGGGGTTAAATGTCATTCCATCCTTAACCTTACACACCCCCTGAACCGTGGCAAAACCCGGTCCGCGCATTATCCTGCATTTCCAGTCCTGGTCGTCATAGGGAGTAAGCCTATCTCCCAGCATTTCGTCGGCGTCGATACAGTAATAAAATGGAGGATTTAGCCACACGGCAAACCCGTCTTTAATTAGCAACCGCATAATTCCCTTAAAGTTCATGGGCACGCTGTATTTGTTATAGTGGGTAATATCTCCTTTAACATATTCTCCGGTGTCGGGATCGACAACAGCTATAGGATAACCCACCTGCTGTGATGCGCTGTGTATTGACTGGTTCATGTTAAGCAAATACATTCGTCCGGTAATGTCGGGATAGGTGTTCTTTTCGACATTTGGCTTTACACTGATTATCTGTCCTTTAAGGCTTGCAATATCGGCCACAGCAATTTTCAAATCGTTTTCACTTGCACCGCTATCCTTTGGGCAAATATCATCATAAGTGGTTTCCATTAAAAAACCGACGTCATAATTCATCCATATAAGCTCTCGTCCTTTGAGCAAGAAAAGCATGGGAATATCCGCATTTATAACCCCGGCGGTAAAATTTGTGATTGCCTTTGTGCCGGCATAAGCGGACACGGTGAATTCTACGGATGAGCCTGTTGATTTAGCTTTAATTGTGCCTCCGGCGTTTGTTCCGTCAGATAATTTTACCGCGAAAATCCCGTTTGCATTATATCCGGAGGGCGGGGTAAAGGTTATTGTGTTGCCGCTGATTGCGCCGGGATAAGGTATAAGGGCGTCGTCAAGGGCTGTCACAGAGCCGTTTGACAACACTTTAAGGCCTTTATTGATTTTGAGTTGATTGTTTGCATCAAAACTGTCCGAGCTTGTCCTTACAACCAAATTATCCTCAATAGCATTGATCCAAATAGCCGTTGAAGGAGAAATAAGCCAAAGACAGAGAAGCTGTCCGTTACGAATTCGTTTAAGCGGTACAGTTGAAGAAAAACTTCCGTTCGGTTCAACGATTTTTATTTCGGCCGAACTGCTATCGGAAAAATACAGTGTAAGCGCCCCGCTTTTTGTGGCAGCCGTTTTCCCAGCTTTGGGGTTGACCCATATAACCTTGTGATTGATAAAATCCCTGTTTGATATACTGACCGTGATTTTATCTGAGTCGCTGTTCAAGTCGTCCCACACCTTATTATAAAACTCTGCTGTTGCCGCCGCTTCTGTAAGCGCCTTAAATTCGTCAGCCGCTGTAACCGTGCCGGGCGTTGCTCCTGAGCTGACGATCTGAAGCTTAAACGGAGCCGACTCAAGCTTGTAAGAAAGCTCAGATTCTGTCCCGCCGTTACTTCTGTATAAAATTAAAGACCCGTCGTAATCAGTTATATTATTGTTTTTAAATGCAGGAATGTCGGATACAAACTTTCCGTTAACATATTCGCAGGATAGAGTTCCGACAATTTTCTTTATACCATTGGATGTATAAGATATAACCATCAGGGAACTGACATCAGCATCAAGTTTCAATGTTTCCGCACCAGATTTCGGCGTCATAACAAACATTCTGCTGTGTACATCGGTCGAAGCAAGATTTATGACCGGGGCCGTGCTCGCCGTTCCCTTAAAATCCACATCAAACCGATAAATAACCTTTTTTTCTTCTTCCATTTTCTTCACCTCGTTAAATTTAAAGGGAGCCTTTTTTAAAGACTCCCTTTAAGTTATTTATTTTTTTCGGCGTATTCTTTTGCCCTTTTTTCCTTTTTCACCTCCTCGTTGGCGGTCTTTCTCCATTCCTCAAGGGTCTTGTCAAGATCGTCGTAAAGCCCCGTGAGACTGAGCAAGGTTTTAATTTTTGCAACCGTGACCGTGTCTTTGTTTTTGTATGCCGTCTTGTACTCGTCACGGTATCTGTTGCTGAATTTGTTGCGAACATTTGCCCTTGCGGTGGCATTGACCTTGTTTTGACCCTTGGAATTTACGGCATATTGATCCTCTCCGCTTGCAAGAAGCTTTTCCCGCTCTTTTTCGATCATCTGTTTAATCAAGTCCTTTGTTCCCTGTAAGTCCTCCTTGTCGTAAAGAGCCTCATATCTGTCGAGGTCGGTTATTTCCTTGCCTGTAATACCTTCGGTCAAAGCTTCGCCGACACTTCGTGAAGAGGAACGGAATGCAGACACGGCCGAATTATAAGCCGTTCTGACATCACGCATAATGTTTCTCACCGGCAGTCCGAAGATGTTTCCGATTGACCCGACCACATTTTCAACCTTTCTGTAATCGCTGATCTTATCGCTGTCGAGCTTGGTGATTGCGTCCCAAAGATCCTTGAAAAGGGTCATATCGGCTCGGTCAATGTCGTAGCCTTGAATAATCGTTACCAAATCTCTTGCAAAGGGAATAAGATTAAGGGGATTAAGCTCGTCCACAAGTCCTCCGCCGACGGCCTGAAAGTATTTGTCGATATAGCTTTCATCGTCATCATCGTCACGACCGGCGGAAATAAGCGATTTTGCAAGCACTCCCGCAACGATTGAACCTATAACCGCCGCCACCGCTCGAGAGGCAGTCCCGACCGCTTTTCCCTTGCTCCTGTTGACATCAAGAGCGGCACGGTAAAGCATATTAAATGATGTCATCGGTTCACCCATAAACGATGTTGCCATTTTTGCAATATCGCTTTTGTTTCGCATTATCGAAGATCGTGAGAGTGTGGAATCGTAAACCTGTGTTTGTACGATAACATCTGTAAACCGTTTTCCGCAAGCCTCAAGAAATTCCTCCGAGTTAAATTCAAGGTTGGTAGTGTCCCTGATCTCTCTCTTTACTGCGTCCCAAATAATTCCCCAGCCAAGCTCATCGGCCTTTGCCGCTCCGACCATGAATTTTTCGTCACGGTAATAACTGTCGGTGAAAAATCCCTTGACCTTGTTTTTAACTCCGCTGTATTCCTTTGCTCCGATATATTCGGAAGCCGCACGGCCGCTCCCGGTGTCAAAACCGCCTATTTCCTTGACAATTGCAATCGGCGCCCAGCGTTTGATTTCCTCATAGCGTGTGCTTCCTGCAATCTCCTTTTGCGTTTTAAATCCCGCAAAATATTTCGGGTTAATAAGAGCAAAAGCACGGATAATGGCCATAGGCTGCTGAACGACAACCGAAAGGCTTCCCGCAACCGCCGTTTTTTTCATTTTTGAAACGGCTCGTTCCCAAAATCCGCCCTTGGCTCCCGAAATACCTCCGTTAAGGTCAACAACAAACTGTTCAAAGTATTTTGCCGCCGATTTTCCGAAATTTTCTTCAAGCACCGTTCTCACCGACCGTGAATATGCCGAACTGTCCGCTTCCGAAAGATAAGAGGTAAAATTAAGCACCCTGTTCATATTCTCGATAGGCAGCACCATAGAGTTATAAAGAGCCATTTTCGCCGTATGATCGTCCCAAACCTTGTCGAAAGAGGCAATAACCACGGGATTGGCCGCATTTGGGACTGTATTTTTTGTCATTCCGGTGTTTTTAAGCGAAACTGCGTCAACCGCTTTGTTTGAAGAGAAAAGGAACCGTCTATCTGAACTTATCGGGAAATAATTTGCCTCGCCGAATATGTCGATACCGTACAGTACCCTCGCCACCTCGTTACCCTTTTCCGCAACGACGGTTGAAAGATATTCCTGCATTTCCTCGACATATTTTCTAAGATTGCCGTCAAGCCTTTCGGCAAGAAAGCTTAAATCTCCTTCGGTCAGATGATACGCCCTTGCCGTGTCTCTGCCGTATCGTTTGTCGATAACTCCGAGAACCTTTTCTCCCGTTTTTATTTCGTTCTCGGCAAGGGTTATGCCGCCCACCAAAAGGTGCTTTCTGCCCTGATCTCGTCTTGACAGAGCATATATCGACATAAGCTCCGGCACGGTCAGCTTTATCCGCTCTCCGCTTTCAAGGGTATATTCCGTGACCTCGCTCTCGTCAATGCTCCAAATGCCGTGTTGTCTGCGTTTTCCTGCGGCAAAAGCTTTAAATTCCGCCACATTCCGTGCCCATTTGTCCTGCCCCTCAAGTGCCTGATTGTAAAGCTCACGGAAGGTTTCTGACCCGGTCTTGTAAAAGGCCGTAAACGGCTGGAGCATTTCCCACTCTATACCTCGCTTGCCCTCAACAGCCTTTTGTCCGGCCGAGCTTCTTTCTCCCGGTTCCTTCCCCAAAATCAAAGAGTCGTTTTTCCCGGCTCTTTCGATTTCCTCCATAACCTTAAGAGACATTTCCTCAACCGTTGCTTTCTTTCCGCTTGCGAAGATTTTGTTTGCACCCGTTACCGAAGAATAGAGCATTTTATAAACATCGTAAAGCTGTTTAAGCTCGGCATTTGACATTTCCGAGACCGTCTTTTTGCCCAGCTCGTTTTTTGCAATCTCGATACGGTTTTCCACCGTCTCGCTGTAAACGCCCTGTATATATTGGGAATGAGAGCTTTTAATCAGCTTATATGCGTCGTAAAGCTCCGAGAGTGCCTTTCCCACCGTCTCCCGGTTCAGCTGCTCCCGGCGGGAGGCCGCAAGCTTATCAAGTCCGTTTTCGGCCGCAATTCTTTTAAGCAAAGCCTGTTGTTTGTCCCTCTGCTTTGTTAACTGCTCGGTTCTGCCTTCAAGCTCGGAAAGGTTCTGCCCGTCGGATGATTCGATTTGCGCCTTTATCCGTGAAAGCTCGGCATTTGTCTCCGAAAAGGCAAGATAGGTCTCGTTAAGCTTTACAAGAGACTCGGCGGCCTTGGTGTTTCCTCCGACATCCGCAAGCGAAAGCCCCATAAGTATTTCATAGTCGCTCTTTTGCTTTGCAAAAAGGAACTCGGAGGCGGTCAGCGTTTTTTCAATCATCGGCCTAAGCTCTTTTTTTATGTTCCGCTCCTTGGTGGGGTGCAGATAAAGCGAACGGAGATTTTTAACGACCCGCCTTATCTTGTTTTTGGTGTCGGTGCCGTTTCTTCGCTCCCGATTTTTGCGGTTTTGCTCTCTGAAGCTTTGCTTTAGGCTCTCGATACGCTGTTCTCTCTGCGCCCTTTGCTCGGCAAGCTTTTTGCGGTTTTCGGCCTTAAGCTCAGCTATTTTCTCATCCCGCAAATCAACCCGCTGTTGTGCACGGTCGGCAAAGGTGGTGTCGGCTCTGACCTCGTTAAACCGTTCGAGTATGTCTGCACCAAGCGCACCCGCCGCCTCGTTTGCCGTCAAATCTCCGTCGGTGATATAGGGGTTAAAGCCGTTTTTCTCGTCAAGGCTGTCTCTGACCTCGATAAGGTTTCGCCACATATCCTGTGTGCTTTCTGCGTCCCTGTCAAGCAGCGGAACGCTGTCGCACAGATCCTCCCACACCTCGTCGATGTGCAAGGCTCCCGGTGTGCCCTGTGCCCTCATATTGAGCTTTCGGCCATACTGCCTGTATGCCGCCCCGAAGGTGCCGAACATCTGTTCAAGCTCGGCCACATCTTGTAGGCTCGGTGTCAGACGGTGGCTTCTCATTGCCGCCTTGTATTCCTCTGCGTTTTGGTCGGTAATGTCCACATACGAGCGTGCAATAACCGACTTTGCAATGTCGTTCGAGAGCTTGACAAGCTCGGAATAATCCTCCGAGCCTTGCATTTCGATGTTGTCCATAAGCTCATAAAGCCCGGTAAGCTCGTCTCTTAGGGTGGCAAAGCCTATTTCGCTTGAATAATCGGATATGATTTCCCGTGCAATGCGATTGATGTCCTGCCTCATAAGGCGGTTTTTGCCCTTGCCGCCCATGCGCTTGGACTTTACAAGCTCGCCCTTAAGCCGGTCGATTTCCTCCTTATATTCCTGCTCACGCATTAGGGAAGAAAGCTCGCTGTCATCGGTCAGTCTCATTCCTGCGTCGGATATTGAGGCCTTAACCTCGTCGGAAAGATCTACTTTACTTCTTCCTTGATTCTTCGAATCATTTCTTCCTCCGTCTTGCTCTGCTCGAGTATTTCTCTTATTTGCTTGCAAGTTGCCGGCTTTTCTGGATCTGATTTGGTCTTTAAAACTTTTGAAATCGTCGGGAAGACAGATTCTCGCAGATCCTTCACCATAACTGTCCACAATAGCTTCCCTGGCTCGCTCGCTTTGCTCAAGTCCACCTCTTCTAATTTCATCTAACCACATCCCTGCAATAAAAATATCGGTTTCACTATGCAAATTTAGTTTTATGATTTGCTTTATAACAGGGTTTTTCATAGTACCCTTTATATAAACATAATCATTTAAAACATCGTCATAATCGCCGGTTGGAATGATATAATATCCGTCAATGGTTTTATCATAATGTACACCTGTTTTAATACTTGCAAATTGACTGTACATTCTTCTCAGTGCCTGTGATGAAAGAACATCATTAACACTCACCCAACCATAATTATTGTATGTCCTTTCGGTAAATTTGTCAATATCCGATTCGCTGTACCGAATATCCTTTTCGTTCTCGTTAAACCGTTCGGAAAGGGGAATAATATTGCCGTCGTTGTCGTAGGTTATCGGGTCGGCGGATTTGATTTGTGACGAATCAAAAACGATATAATGAGTGGTGTCGGAATAAAGACCGTTCATGTTCGGGAACTTTTCTGATACCGTTTTGTCGATAATTCCGTCAAAGCCGGTATCTTCAATAGCCTGTCGAATGACCTCGTTGATAGCGAGATTGCCATTGTCATCCGTAAGCTCATCGAGAACATTTTCTTTCAACAGCGGGATGATTTCTTTAAGGGAAATTCCTCCGTCATATATTCTGTCGGCCAATATTCCCCAAAAATCCACCGGTCTAAAGCTTTCATAATCCTCTGCGGCCGATTCGAGAGCTTCAACAAAATCAACAAGCGAACCCTCCGGCTCTCCGTATTCGTCCGTTTCCTCGTCATAATTTTCATTATACTCGAGATATGTTCCGTCGCTGTCATTGCTTATAACGGCAGGATTCTTAATGTTAAGGAACGCTTCGACGGTGTTCGGCTCGGATTTAACATATTGCTTCCGAGCTTTTTCTTCCGCCTCGTCATAATCAATATTTTCTTCCGCTTCAATTTGTTCCGCCAATCTGCTGATTTTATTTGTAAGATCGGGACCTTCGACATTTGCGTAATTAGAATCGACATTATCCTCCTGTGACGAGAAATAAAAGCCTTTTCCCATATCACCCTCGATACTTGCAAACTTTCTGTCGAATACATTGAACTCGCTTACTCGGCCGTGATATACCTTAAGAAGTTTTCCGTCTTCATCTCTGACAACGCTGTTTTTAAAGGCCGTTTCCGCCGCCTCGTTTACCATTCTTTGGGCAAGTCTTGTGTCTCCGCTTTCCGCCGCAGACATATATTCCTCGTCCGAAACCGAGCTTTCGCTTACACTGTATCTCACATCTGGATTGTCAGTGGGGTTTTGGTTGTCGGTCAACTTTGCCTGCTCGGAATTGAATATCACTGTCTCGGTACCAAGTATAAATCCGTCATAATTCGTTCTGTTTACAGCATTGAAAATCTTTGTAGCTTCAACCATATCTCCGATTGCGGTTGCGTTAATGTCTTGAATCATCGAAAAATCATCTTTGCCCCAAACGGAATTAAACACACTGTCAACCGTTGCACCTTGTCCATAATTGTCGATACCGTATTCCTCGTCATTTGCAACGGTATCTATGAAATTTCGGAGCTGTGCTTTGGTTATCTTGTGGTCTTCAGTCGAAAGCGGATTATCGATTTTTAGATAATATTTGGTGGCTGTTCCGTACTGTTTCGCGTGGCTTTCGCTATCGGTAAAATAAAAGCCTCTGCCATAAAGATTTAAGCCGTGCGTATTTTCCCGACGGAAAACAGTATCGGTATTGTTTCCGCCTCTGTACATAACCTTGAGATTACCTTTTTCATCTCGCACCTTACTGTCAGCAAAATATTTCTGCTGGTTTTCCGAAAGCTGATTGCCATTGCTGTCCGAAATCGAAAAAGAGGAATAATTTTTGGGTTTTTTCATAGAATGGGTATTGACATCCGTATCATTTTGTGATATGTTGGTGTTGGTGAGTGTTGGGCCTGATTTGATGGGCCCCCTCGCCTTTTTTATTGGGTCTATATCATACAGGATTTTATTGCCGTTTTGTGTGTTTGCAACATTAAGTGTTGCCACATAAACGGTTTTATTTTTATCCTGAATATATACATCCCAATATTCCCATTTGTTTTTCCCGTTGTTATCAAGCCAGTCGTGGGGATATTTTGACGGTTTACTGTTCTGATAATTGGCACTTTTAATAAGCTCGTCGGCAAGAACAACCGCTTCCTGCTTAATGATCTTGTCTATGTTTTTATGGTACAACTCCTTTAAAACAGAGGCGTTTTTTCCGTTTTTGTTTTTAAACTTATCTCCTTTTTCGGCAAAGTTAATCTCTACGGCGTTTCCGTTTTTGTCGTAAGCAATTATTGGCTGTCCTGCAAGCTCACCGACAACACGCTCCTTGACCATTTGCTTTCTTTCGTTTTGGGTAAGACCGTCAAGAAGGTTGCTGTCGAGTACAACGCCGATTCCGTATTTGTTGCCGTCATCATCAACAATTTCGCCTATCGAGAACTTCGTCTCACCCTCCGTGCCGGTGCCGAAACGGTAATTCTCCACCGCCTCGTCAACGCCTTCCGAAAGCCGCCGGGCGATTTCGTTCATATA
>CABMOR010000035.1 GCA_902388225.1 uncultured Oscillospiraceae bacterium
CTCGGCGACAGCCTTATGACCCTCTGCTATAAAATAAACTGACTTGGAGTGCTTTAAATGAAACAGATATACGACCAAGGCACCCTTCAAATGGTGCGGTCGCAAAACAATCTTGTTTTTGTGGCCAAGCAGGATGAATACGAGACAAAAACCTCTATCGTCTACCGTATGTATGACTGCGGTTCGGGTGCGGTTGCCCCCGTCACACGAAGCGTATTTCTGCTGGGCAAATTCGGGAATATTTTTGAACGGTTTGAAAGCGACCCCAACGAGTTTATCTCTTGTAAAGCGGTAATTCTTCCCGACTTCAGAGCGCTTATTGTGCTCAAAAACGGAAATGCCAGCATTTACGGCAGAGACGGAAAGATTGAATGGAGCGGCACCATGCTTTATAAGGATCAGGCGCCAACGGCTTTGGCCATTTCGGACAAGACCGTTTGGGCGACCTACAAAAATCCTTCGGCGGTCATTGCCTATTCGGTTGAGCATCATTTGCGCCGTACGCTTCGAATCGGCGGAGAGGGCGATCTTCCCACCGGTCTTGCAGGGATTTATGCCTGCGACGACAAAAATCTCCGGGTGTGCGCTGCGGATGAAAAGAGCATTGTTGATGTGGACACCGAACATTTTACTGTTAAAAAATATATGTCCTTTACCGATCCGGTGCTGGATTATAAAAAAATCAACTCAAGCGAATTCGTACTGACCGAAAAGGGCATTTTCAGATTATAAGAGGTGTACTTATGGGATACGAAAACCGTCCCGATATTTTAGAACTTATAAACGACAAACAAAAAACCGCTCACCTTATAGGTATAGGCGGGGTTTCCATGTGCTCTCTGGCCGAAACCCTTCTTGAAAGCGGGCACAAAATTACCGGTTCCGATATGCAAAACGGCTCGGCAACCAAAAGCCTCTCAAAGCGCAGGGTCAAGATTTATATCGGCCATTTTGCCGAAAACGTCAGGGAAGCCGATTATATAATCAGGTCGGCCGCCATAAAGGACGACAATCCCGAAATAGTCGAGGCAAACCGACGCGGAATTCCGGTCTATTCACGGGCCGAGGGCTGGGGTGCCCTTATGCAGCACTATAAAAATGCCGTTTGTATTTCGGGAACTCACGGAAAGACCACAACCACCTCCATGCTTACCCACATTGCCATGGCGGCGAGTGCCGATCCGACGGTCATGATAGGAGGTTCTCTGCCCTTAATCGGTGGCGGACACCGTGTGGGAAAGGGAGAAACAATAATTCTCGAAGCCTGTGAATACTGTAACTCATTTTTGAATTTTTTCCCCACCGTTGCGGTCATTATGAATGTGGAATGTGACCATATCGACTTTTTCAAAGACCTTGACGATGTCAAACATTCCTTCAGGGAATTTGCCTTGAAAACCCCTGCCGACCGGGGGATTGTCGTGGCAAATTCCGACGATCCCAACACCATGGATACAATTAAAAACATCGATCGAAAGGTCATAACCTTCGGCATAGACAGCAGGGCCGATGTGACGGCCGAAAAAATAAAATTCAACCACGGAATGGGAGAATTCGACCTTTACTATATGGGTACAAAGCAGGCTCATATTCGTTTGCTTGTTCCGGGAAGACATAATATACTGAACGCCTTGGGAGCGGCGGCGGCGGCTCTGAGCATCGGCCTCGATCCCGACTCGGTGGAAAGAGGTCTTTCTTCCTACGGCGGCGTTGCCCGAAGATTTGAATTCAAAGGACAGTATTCGGGGGCGATGGTGTATGACGATTACGCGCACCATCCGGGCGAGCTGAAGGTTTTGTTCGACATGGCTCAAAGCATGGGCTATGAGCGTATAATCTGCGCCTTCCAGCCCCACACATTTACCCGTACTGCGGCCTTTTTTGACGACTTTGTGGAACAGCTTTCCCGCCCCGACATTCTCGTCCTTGCCGATATTTATGCGGCAAGAGAAAAGAACACCACCAACATCACCTCAAAAGACCTGGCAGCTAAAATCGACGGTTCCTATTATATGCCCGATTTTGACGATATGGTGGAATTTTTAAGAAAAATCGCCCGTCCGGGTGACCTCATCATTACGGTGGGTGCCGGAGAGCTTGACAAGGTTTCGGCAAGGGTTGTGGAAGACATCCCCCAGCGCCGTCACACCACCGGATTCGACTATGGTGTCGAGGTTGGCGGTCTGCGGGATATTGACGACATAAAAATACTTGTATGCTATATGCTCAAGACGGTTGGCTCTCCCCTTGGCCGCAGTCTTATTGACGAGGCCATACAGACCGACGGCCTTGCCAGCTATTGGAACCTGTCCCAGGCCATTTCCGAGCTTGTTAATACCGATGCAGTAGTGGTCAGCGAAAAGGATAATGAGAAAAGCTTTTCCTTAACCGTAAAGGGACGGGAAATTGCTGAAATGCTGGAAACATCGCTCCCCTTCTCGGTTAGAGAACGGGCTGTAAAGCAGGCCACATCCCTCCTCTCCAAAGCAAGGGCTCTTAAGGAAAATGAGATTAAAATCAACAAGACCGAAAAGGGATGTGAAGTGGCCATAGTAATTAAGGACGGAGACCTTGAGCTAATGACCGTAAAATTCCCGGTGGCCGACGGCATGCAGGCAGACATTGTTAAGGACAATTTCCTTAAAGACCCATCGGGGCTTTATCAAAGCATACTTGAACGGTTAACCTGATAAAATTCAATTTAAATCATAACTACCGGCCGTGCCGGTAGTATGCACTGCCCCATTAGGGCATAAGACCGGCCGAGCCTATGGCTCGTCGAAAGGTTTGCCAACCGCAACACTTTCACCGGCTGCCCCCTAAAGGGGCTTTTTTTGCCTTCTTTTACCTGCTTGCCCGTAAACGGGGCTCCGAATTATATTATCCCATCACACGCACTGCAACCCGTGAACGGGTCATGGCATTTTTCATATGCTGTGCGATAGTTTTAACATCAGCCGGTCTTGCATAAAGCTCGCCCTTTCTATTGTCGCTCCGCTCGCTTTTCTTCCCTCGGTAAAACCGAGGGTTTATTTCCACGCCTAAAGACACAATTAAAAAACAGTCGGGCTGAATCTAAATTATGCCCGACTGTTTTCTTAAAGAATTTTTCAACATAAGCACATCGACCCGCCGCAGTTTATACTGCAACGGGTCGTTTTTAAATTATTTTAGCCGATTATCTCTTCTTTTTAAATGCAAAGAACAGTCCGGCAGATGCGGCCGCAATGACAATAGCGCCTGCAACAGCGGTCTTTTCGCCGGTATCGACATCTTCATCCCACTGGGCATAGAGGGTAATGTCCTCTGTTACGAGAATTATATCATCCTCGTCATAAGAGGTTCCTCTTCCGTCGGGATCGGTGTTCCAACCGTAGAAGTATCCTTCATTGGAGAACTCGGCGGGGCAACCGATTACATACTCTTCATTGGGAGCATATCCCACACCATATACATAATATTCGAAGTAGTCGCCGTATTCGTCATTGGAATCGTAGGTAATGATATATTCCATTTCCTCTTCTTCCCAAATGGCATAGAATTCGACAGCCTCCTCAACACCGTTGACAGGGTCGGTATATTCCTCGCCCTCGTCATAGTAATCGCCGCTGTCGTCGGGCTCGGTGCTCCAGTGGTCAAAGATAAGACCGTAATCCTCGGCATCCTCAAAGGGGTTATCGAGGGTATAAGCGCTGTAACCGACCGTGACTTCCTGTGAAACCGCTCCGGGCTCTAAGCTCTTTCCGGCTTCGGGGAAGTTGGCGTGATAGATGTTGGAAACATATTTTTCCTCAATGTTATCCCAAATCGCAAAGAGTTTAATCTGCCAAACCTTAATACCTTCGCCGGCCGCATTCTTATAAATTGATCTGCTTCCGGTATTTGCGGTTCCGGCAATCATGGCCTCATTTTCGTCAAGCTTTCTGTCCTCATCGGAAGCATAAACATATCCGAAATAATCGCTGCGGGACGAACCGGTGGGAGCTTCCATAAACTGTCCGAGAACATCGCTCACCTTGACATTTGCCTTTTCTCCGAAGGTAAGTCCGCCCGAAATGGAGGTTCCCCATTCGACAAAGGGATAACCGAGTCCGGTGTCTGTATTTATATTGGAGAAAACATTTACAGATGAAACAAAGGTATCACCGATTTGATAACGGTCGGAGACAATCTTTCTTTTGCTTCCGTCGGACGAAATCGAACCGCCGTTGCCGTCATAAATCACCCATACATCATAAGGAACGGTGTAGGCCTCGGCGCCGGTCAGTCTGCCGTAGCTGCGAATCATGGCCTGCTGTTCGGCCGAAAGGGCATCATAAGCATTTCTGGCATTGCGAATTTGCTCGGTACTTTCGGAAGAGACCTCAGCCTTTTCGGGCAGGGCAAGCAGGGCAAACTCCAGCTCATGCACGGTGCTTTCCCACTGTGCATAAAGGGTAATATCTCCCGTAACGGTGATTTTAGCACCTGCAACATAGCTTTCTCCCGAACCGTCGGCCTTGGTATTCCAGGAGAGGAAACCGGCAATGTTTGCAAAATCATCGGTTGTGAGATAAATGGTATCGACATCTATACCCTTGGAGGCATCACCGTATACAATGCGGGTTGAAACCCTGCCGTCCTTATCGTTTGAAGCATAGCTTATAACCGTCTCGGCAAGCTTGGTCCACTGGGCATAGAGGCTGAGATTTTCGGTTACGGTAATAGTGCTGTCGGCATCATAGGAGGTTCCTGTTCCGTCGGCCGCTGTATTCCATTTACCTGAAAAGACATATCCTTCGGGAACATCGAATCCCGAAAGAGAGCTTATGGAATCGATCTTCTGAGTTGTTCCGGCATCCCATGTTTTGACGGTGTCCTTCTGCTCCATGTCGCCGGGATAGTTGGAATAATAGGTGAACTTCATGGCCTGAGCCCATACACCGTAGAGGGTGATGTCTTCGGTGAGACCTTCAAGCTTTTTGTTAACACCGTAGGCCGTACCGCTTCCGTCGGGCTGAGTGTTCCAGCCGGTCAGCTTATAGTTTTCGGGCTTTGTATAACCCTTTGCCGCAACCTTAGCCCAGGTCAGGGTCTTATAGTTTTCGTCGGTAACAACTTCGGTAAAATTACCTTGCTCGAGTCCGGCGTCTGCGGGATAGTTGATTTCATAGGTAACGTTAAAACGGGTCTCCTCTTTCCATGTTGCAAGGAATTTGGAAGCTCCGGTCACACCGACGGCGTCGTCGGTATACTGCTCTCCGGCCGAAATAATATTTCCGTTTTCGTCCTGCCATCCGCTGAAGAGATAGATTTTGTGAGTTTCTGCAACTGCAATCTCCTCAAAGGGGTTTTCAATTGTGTATCCGTTATATCCTTCGTAAACGGTGGCATATTTTTCGGAATATTCACCCACTCCGTCGGGATAGTTGGAAATGTAGGTATTTACGACGGGGGTTTTGTCTGCATTGTCCCAAACGGCATATAAACTAATCTGCCAAGCCTTGACGGGATTGCCGTTTTCATCCCGGCTCACAGCCCTTTGACCGGCATTGGAGCCATAAGGATCGGAAGGATCGGAGGCCTCGGCAAGGTCGGCCTTCAGATCTTCGGAATTTGCATAAACATAGTAGTAATATTTATAGCTGTTTTCTTCGATGTTATCGTCTCTGCTGACAAGGTCGCAGATAACATCGACGGTATCAATGCCCTTTCCTTCACTGAATATCAGTCCGTTTGAAAGGTCTGTAGCCCAGCCAAGGAAGTCATATCCGTTTGAGAATATGTTGTTGCCAACGGTTGCCTCGCGGCCGCCCGCCTTAAGAGCAACAGCAGTATCGCCGAATCCGGTGGTTCCTCCGTTGCCGTTATAGACAAGCCACACATCGGCAAGACTTGAGAGGGACGCAACATCTCTCTGAAGCTTGTCGTAATTTGTAACCTGCGCTTTCTGCTCCTGAGTAAGGCTCTGGTATGCGTTTAGGGTCTCTATGACCTGGTTCTGATCGCTTACCGGAATCATGTAGTCCTCCGGGAGAGCCTCAATGGCATCCACAACCTGCTGGGACGCCGAGGTCTCTGCAAAAGCGCTGAAAGACAGCGAAACGACCGTCAAAAGCATGGCAGCCGCGACCAAAACCGAAACGGGTTTTTTGAGTTTCATTAAATTTCCCTCCAAATGAACATAATAGAGAAAACATGTTAGATGTTCTATCTTATTTTACTATAAAATCGGTTTTATGTCAAGCATAATGTATAGAAAAATAACATTAATCGCCTTGTTTTAGTGCATAAATTTCTTCTCTTACGGCCTTGGCCTGAAGGTCTCCGTCAATTATCTCCACAGCAAGCCGGAAGGTAATCGATTCGAAGGGTGCAAGCTCCTTTAATCGCCCGATTTTTCTCATGTTTTCACGACCCTCAACACGGCAGTTGGCAGGCTCCAGTCCCAAAACATAATCTCTTGTTCCCGGCATCTTCCACTGGGTGAAATGATTGAGGGTATCGGCATTAAAGCTTATCTTGACACCCACGCCAAGCTCCTTGTTGTAAATGGCAACCGCCGTTTTCCCGTCCTTTACGCCAAGACGGTGATAGTAGCACTGCTCGTCAAAGCCGGGGGTAGGCTCCGGGAAATAATCCCATTCGTCAATGCCTTCTTCTGCCCGCTTGTCACGGGGCAGGGTGTTTTTTGCGGGAATGAGCAGTTCAACCCCCTCATCAAGCAGGGGATATCCCATATTCATGTGATAAAGCTGCATGGAGGGCTGGGTAAGCCCGCTTTCGTTGGTTACCGTATCGGTAATATATATGGTGTTGTTCTCCATTTTAATTTCTCTGTGCAGAGACATTTTTTCGGCAAAAAGAGCCCCTTGACTGACCTTCCCGGAAGCCGTGATAACCGGATGGTCTCCCGAGTAGTCGGCATTGTAGGCAAGCTGTTCACAGGGCACGTTCCCTATTCTGCCGTGCATAACACACTGTTCGCCGTTATCGGTGCCGGGAGCCCCGGCATTGTCCAGTCCGCAGGTTGTAAAAAATCCTGCCGTAAAGGAACGCAAAAACTCATCCTTATCATAATATGCCGGAGCCACATATCCGGTCGGAGAAAAGAATCCCAAATTTATTCCCTTATATTCCAAGCGGTAAAGATCAAGACAACGGTCGGGCACAAATGTAGCCATAAGTCCCTTGCCGTTTTTCATCTGAAGAATTCTCATTCCGTCTCCCTTGCCGCCGCAAAGGCGCATTTCCTCTACCGAAAAAAGCTGGCTTAAATGTCCGGTCTTTTCAAATCCTTTTATCATAACAGCTATATCCTCCTTTTGGTACTGTGCTTTTGTTATAATTCAAGGGCCAAAGCGTCCTTTCCTTATCCGATAATATTATATTATCAAGCCGTCCGCAAGTCAAGGATATTGGGACAGTTTTGTTGAATTTAAATATTTTTTGTGGTAAAATGAAAAGGCAAACAACCGTCAATAGGGAGAGTGGTTTTGTGCTTAAGCTTATACTGGGTCGGGCGGGGTTTGGAAAAACCCGCAGAATATACCAACTTATCGAACAGACCGGTAAAACCTCGTCGGGGCAGATCCTCATCGTCCCCGAGCAGTTTTCCTTTGAAAGCGAACGGGCGGCGGCCGAAATGCCGGTAAAAAGCGAGAATTTTGAGGTGCTGTCCTTTTCCAGGCTGTGTGATCTTGTTTTTAAGACCTACGGCGGAGTATCTACCGAAACAATAGATGACGCCGGAAGAACGGTTTTTATGGCGGCGACCGTAGATCAGCTTTCTGACGGTATTTTGGCATACAAAAAAATATTAAAGCATCCCGATTTTATAAAAAGCATGGTTGCCACGGTCAAGGAATTCAAGAACTGTGCCATCTCCCCCGAAATGCTCAAATCCGCCGCAGCCTCTCTTCCCGACGGTTCGCTGAAACGGCGGATTTCGGAAATTTCTCTGCTTTATCAGGGCTATGACGCCCTTGTGTCCGAGGGCTTTTCCGACCCGCTCGACCGAATTTCACGAGCCTGTAAACTCCTTGACGGAAAGGATTTTTTCAAGGGTAAAACGGTGTTTTTAGACGCATTTAAGGGTTTTACCCAGCAGCAGCTTGAGCTTATAAAACGCATTATCGTCTCGGCCGACAAGGTTTACATAACTCTTCCCTGTGATGAGATGGACAACAGCAATCCGGACATTTTTTTCTCGGTCAGGCAGACCGCAAGAAGTCTCAGACGGATTTGTCTGGAAGAGAATGTCGAATTTGCCGAGCCCGAGGAGCTTTCGGAAAATCACCGTCACCTTCCTCCCCTAAAGGCAATGGAAAGCAATATTTTTGCCGGACACGATATGAAGATTCCTCCCGCCGAAGACTGTATAACCCTTTATTCGGCCGACAAAAGGTATGATGAGGTGGATTTTGCGGCATCGGAAATCTCCCGTCTTGTGCGAAAGGAAGGGTATCGGTTCAGGGAAATTTCTGTCATTGCCAAAAATGCCGAGGAATATGCTCCGGTTATCGAAACGGTATTTTCAAGACACGGAATTCCATTTTTCATAGACGCCCGACGTCCCGTCTCGGGACAGCCTCTTATGATTGCGGTGCGAGCTGCTCTCGAAACGGTAATTTCGGGTTTTTCCACCGAAAAGCTGCTGACATTTTTAAAGTGCGGTTTAAGCGAACTTTCGGAGGAGGAAATTTTTCAGGTTGAAAACTATTGTTTTCTTTGGAAAATAGACCGGGGAGAATGGAAAAAGCCCTTTTCAAAAAATCCCAGAGGCATGGAGGAAGGGCTTGAAGAACGGGATAAAAAAGAGCTTGAAAGGTTAAATTTTCTCAGGGAAAAAATAATCAATCCCTTTATAAAATTCCGGGAAGACATAAAAGACGCCTCCTGTTTTAAGGATTATGCGGCAGCGACATTTTCCTTTCTGTGCGCTCAAAAAGCCGACCTTCATTTGAGTGAGCTTGCAAACGACTTTGGTAAAAAGGGCGATCTTGAAACCGCCGACCTGACCGAGCGCTCTTGGGATGTTC
>CABMOR010000036.1 GCA_902388225.1 uncultured Oscillospiraceae bacterium
AAATTCATAGTATTTTTCCTTTCAAAGGCGGGAAAAACAACCTTTTCCCGCCGGTATAAACAAATTAACCCCAGATTTCCTCGTCGGAGGGCTGGCTCTTGCCGTTGTTATAGGCAACGCGGGTGATGTTGAGGAAGCAGCGGTAGTTGAGGTTTTCGGAAATGCTGTTGTTGCCCCAGGAGCCGCAGCCCAGAGTGGTTGTGGGGGAAAGTCCGTTGGAGAAGGCACCGCCGTTGCAGGTCGAGCAGACCTGGTTTATAAGTACACGGCAGACGGTGGCGTGCTCGCCTATAAATTCGGCGTGCTCCTTGCTGTTTGTGTGGAAGCTGACCGAATGTCCCCGGCCTTCCACATCAAGGTTGGCCTGAGCAATGCGAAGAGCGTCCTCAATGCCGTTGTATTTAAAGGTTGCGATGACAGGGCACATTTTCTCTTTGGAGAAAAGATCGTCCTTGCCGCAGCCGTCGGCCTCGACAATAATGACTTTGGTGTCGGCAGGAACCTGAATACCGGCAATTTCGGCAATCTTCTGAACGCCCTGTCCCACAAGGTCCTTGTTCATAACTCCGCCGGGGAAGATGGCGTCGCGAAGCTTCTGCTTGGTGTCGGCATCTTTAATAAAGAATGCGCCGTTGGCCTTGAGAGCCTCGATAACGGTGTCATAGTCCTTTTCGGGAGCGATTACGGTTTGCTCTCCCGAGCAGATAATGCCGTTGTCAAACTTGCGTCCGGCAATTATCTTTTTGGCGGCCTCGTCAAAGTCAATGCCTTCGTCAACGATGCACTGAACATTTCCGGCGCCGACGCCAAGGGCGGGCTTGCCGCTGGAGTATGCGGCACGGACCATTCCCATACCGCCGGTAGCCACAACAACGTCTACGGCGTGCATAAGCTGAGCCGAGAGGTCGGAGGTGGGCTCTTCGATATACTGAATGGTGTTTGCCGGAGCACCCAGAGCGGTAATTCTTTTGATTATCTCATCGCAGACAATCTTGTTGGCCTTTTTGGCACGGGGATGGGGTGCGATGATAATGGGATTGCGTCCCTTGATTGCAAACATGGCGTTGCACATGGGGGTGACGATGGGATTGGTGCAGGGGGTGATGGCGCCGACGACTCCCACGGGACGGGCGATTTCGGTAATGCAGGCGTCCTCGTCCCGATTGATTACGCCGATGGACTTTTTGCCCTTAAGGCTGTTCCAGATGATGCGGGATTTACCCTTGTTTTTGTTTATCTTGTCTTCATAGACGCCCATGCGGGTCTCTTCGACGGCAAGTTTGGCATAGTATTCGGCATTGTCATAAACCGTTTTTCCGATTTCACGAACAATGGCGTCCACCTGCTCCTGGGTGAAATTCTCAAGCTCGGCGGCGGCAACGCGCGCCTTATCAATCATTTCGCTTATCATTTTATATTCCTCCAATGAATTTAATTCAATTTAATCAAAATCAATCATTACCTTAATTTTTTCGTTGCGGTATTTATCGTTGTTCTCGAAAAATTCAAGACAATCCTCAAACTTTACCCTGTGGGTAATCATTTTTTCAAGTCCGAAATCCTTCTGCTCAAAAATTTTTTTGACCGCCTCGGCGTTTCCGTAGTGTCCGGCACAACCGTGGAGATCAATGGATTCAAAGGCCATGTGGTCTATGGGCAGATTGTTTATCAGCTTCTCATAGAAGGCAAGAATTTCCACAACTCCGCCCTTTTTGGCCGCCATTATGCAGTCGGCAAGGCAGCTTTCCGAGCCGGAAGATTCGATAAGCAGATCGGCGCCCTTGCCTCCGGTAATCTTTTTAATTTCTTCGGGCATAGAGCATTTGGTGTTATTAACAAGATGCGTAGCGCCCATTTCCTTTGCAACCGCAAGCTTGGACTCCTTTCTTCCGACGCAGACGATTTGTCCTGCACCGTAATATTTGGCCAAAACCACGGCGCCCATGGCGATGGCTCCCGTTCCGGTTATGACCACCGTGCTGTCCTTTGTAAGCTTGGTGCGCTTAAAGGCTTCATAAGCGATGGAAACCGGCTCGAGCAGAGCCGCAGCGTCAAAGCTCATGCTGTCGGAAATGTGATAAACATGATAGACAGGCATGATCATATACTCGGCAAAGCAGCCGTCCCAGCAGTTGACCGTTCCCACCGACTTGACATTTTCACAGTCGCCATAGCGGCCTTCCATGCAGGCGTCACATTCGCCGCAGCTTACGCCGTTGTCGCAGATTACCCGGTCGCCGGGTTTGAAATCTTTAACGTCCTTTCCCACCTTTTCCACAACTCCGGACCATTCGTGTCCGAAGCGGCAGGGGTAAACTATCGAACCGTCGCGCACGAACATACTGTCACCGGTATAGATGGCGTTGTCGGTGGCGCAGATGCCGGCTCTTTTAACCTTGATGACAAGCTCGTTGTCCTTGATGGGACGAAGCTCAACATCTCTGAAGGCCGCTTTGCGGGGGCCTTCTGCAACAAGTGCTTTCATATTTTTCCTCCGTTCATATATACATCTTTTCGCCCATTTGCATGAGAAAATATTTTTGGTCAGGATATCTTTCCTTCATAATGGTTGCGAATGAATTGGGGTCTCCTCCGTGCTCGGCAAAGTTCCAGTAATGACAGGGAACCGCCAGCTTTGGGGTTAAAATTGAAACAACCTTTGCGGCCTCCTCGGAATCGAGATTGCCAAAGGCGCCGTTTATGGGCAGAATGAGCAGATCGCAGTTTTTGATGTATGGATTATCCAAAAGGTCGGCTCTAAAGCAGGTGTCGCCCATAACATAAATTTTCTTTCCTTCGGCTTCAAGCACGAGACCGAGAGCGTCGGGAGCAAGCTCTCCGTGGTCGCAGGGCACGGCCGTAAGCTTGAAGCTATGCCCGTCAAAGCAGTCACCGACCTTAAGATAGGTGATTTGGCTCTCTCTGAGCGAGAGACGCTCGGCCTCTGCCTTGACGTCAAGGGCGGCCAGCAGCTTGGTGGACGGGTTTGAGAGCAGGGTGGGAACGCTGTCGGGGTCAAAATGATCATAGTGGGCGTGACTCGCCGCAACGTAGTCAAAGGTGAACTCGTCGGCCGACATAATCTTGGGCATTATGCGCTTAAAGCCGAAATAACGCTCACAGCAGTCGGAAAGGTAAAGGTCGAGGGCTATAGTGGTGCCGTCGGGCAGTTTAAAGACAAAGCCGGCCTGCCCCATAGAAAAGACCGCAACACAACCGCTCTTTACTGTTGCCGATGCAATGTTTTCGGAAATTTTCATTTAAGATAACTCCTTTTTTATAGGCCAAAGCGGCTGCACCAAAAGATACAGCCACTTTTGAGTTTTTTAGAAATCTCTTGCGTAACCGCAGGTCCAACCGCCGTCCACTGCAAGGCACTGACCGGTTATGTATCCGGACATATAGCTGTCGGCGATGAAAAGGGTAGGATATGCGATCTCGTCGGGATCGCCCTGACGGTGCTGAGGAATGTGGTCGAGCAGACGCTTCATGGAATCGTCCTTGGCCCAAAGAGCAGCTGTCTTGTCCATGCAAATGGTACCGGGAGCAATGCAGTTTACACGAATATTGTCGTCGGCAAGCTCGAGAGCCATTGCTTTTGTCATGTTAATAACCCCGGCCTTGGCGGCGGTGAAGGCAACCTGATTTCTGAAAGGAACCATTCCCACCACCGAGCTGATATTTATTATGTTGGAGCCCTCTCTCTCACGGAGATAAGGAACGACATATTTAGAGCACTTATAAACGCCGTCCATATCCACGCTGACAATTTTCTTCCACCACTCGTCGGAAAATTTATCGATGTGGAAACGCTCCTCGGCAGGAACGTTTACGCCGGCATTGTTAATCCAGATGTCGATACCACCGAAGGTCTTTACGATGTCTGCAAGACCGGTCTTAATGGACTCGTCATCACATACGTTAAAGGGGAAAAATTCTGCCTTTCCGCCATCCTTTTTGATTTCTTCGGCAACAGCCTTGCCCTTTTCAACATTGTTTCCCAGCACGGCAACATTTGCGCCGTTTTTGGCAAAGACCTTTGCCATGTAGCTGCCGAGGGCTCCGGTGGAACCGGTAATACCCACGGTTTTTCCGGTAAAGTCGAGATATGCCATAATACTTTGACTCCTTTATGAATTCAGATAAGTATTTTGCGTAACCGCTTTCGCAAATGCGGCCACGTTCTTACAAAACCAATTCTACTACCCAAGGGGAAAACTGTCAAGTAAAATCGAAAAATTTTCCTTTAAATATTTCTTTTATTCCTTTTTGCCCATTCCCGGTAATATTAGTGGTTGAATTTGCGGCCGAATTGATGTATAATGTTCAGTGTATAGAAAATAAAATACTGAAAGGCGGAAAGACTTAAAAGATGGGAACACCTAAATATAAGAGGATCTTACTTAAAATAAGCGGAGAGGTGCTTGCCGGAGGGCAGAAGAGCGGGCTGGATTTTCCCACAGTGCTCAGCATTTGCAAGAGCGTAAAGAAATGTACCGATGAAGGGATTCAGGTGGCTATCGTCGTTGGAGGCGGAAACTTTTGGAGAGGACGCTCCAGCGGAGAAATGGATCGCACCCGCGCCGACCATATGGGAATGCTTGCCACGGTCATAAACTGTCTTGCTCTTGCCGACGGTATCGAGCAGGCCGGGGGTCAAGCCAGGGTTCAGACTGCCATTTCCATGCAGCAGATTGCCGAGCCCTATATCCGAGGCAGAGCCATACGTCACCTTGAAAAGGGAAGGGTGGTTATTTTCGGCTGCGGAACGGGAAGCCCCTTCTTTTCCACCGATACCGGTGCATCGCTGCGTGCGGCCGAGATTGATGCCGACATAATTTTCAAGGCCACAAACGTCAACGGAGTTTATGACAAGGATCCCAACAAGTTTGACGATGCAAAGATGTATGAAAGTCTTTCTTATCTCGATATTCTCGAAAAAAATCTCAATGTTATGGACATGACCGCCGCCGCCATGTGCAGGGACAACAAGACTCCTGTACTTGTTTTCAACCTCAGCGACCCGGAAAATATTTACCGTGCCGCCATGGGAGAAAACATCGGCACGGTGGTTCACTGATACAGAACAATTTATTGTAACGGAGGAAGAATTATGGACGATATTATGAAGATAACCGAGGAAAAAATGCAGAAATCCATCAGAGCGGAGGAAAACGAGTTTGCCGGAATACGTGCCGGAAGAGCCAATGCCGCCGTGCTTGACAAGATAACGGTTGATTATTACGGAGTTCCCACCCCCATAAACCAAATGGCCGGAATTTCCACCCCCGAGGCCAGAATGCTTGCCATTCAGCCCTATGACGCTTCCATGCTCAAGGAAATCGAAAAGGCCATTCAGACCTCCGACCTTGGCATAAATCCCTCAAACGACGGAAAGATAATCCGGCTGGTATTTCCCCCTCTGAACGAGGAACGCAGAAAGGAGCTTGTCAAGGAGGTAAGCAAGATCGGGGAGGACTGTAAGGTCGCTATCCGCTCTATTCGCCGGGATGCCATTGAGAAGTACAAGGCCATGAAGAAAAATTCCGAAATAACCGAGGACGACCTCAAGTCGTCGGAAGAAGACATTCAGAAGCTGACCGACAAATACTGCAAGCTGGCCGATGAGGCGGCCGCAGCAAAGAGCAAGGAAATTGCTGAGATATAAAAAACATGCGAAAAAAAACCTTTGACATTCTGCCCCGGCATATCGCCGTAATAATGGACGGCAACGGACGATGGGCAAAAAAACGCCGTCTTCCCAGGACAGCGGGTCATTCGGTGGGTGCCAAGACCTTTAAAAATATTTGTCTTTACGCAAACGAAATAGGCATAGAATACATGACCTTCTATGCCTTTTCCACCGAAAACTGGCGTCGCCCCAAAGAGGAGGTTGACGCCCTTATGAAGCTTTTTACCGAATATTTGAGCGATTCGGTAAATTTCAAGGACAAAAATATACGGCTTAAGTTTATCGGTGACCGCTCGGTGCTCAGCGATAAGCTTCAGTCTTTGATGGCCGACGCCGAGAAAAATTCCGAAAACTGCACCGGACTGACCGTTAATCTTGCCATAAACTACGGCGGGAGGGACGAGATCGTCCGGGCCGTCAGGAGAATATCGGAAGAGGTAAAAAAGGGAAGCCTCGGCCCGGAGGATATAACCGCCGATACGGTGGAAAACAGCCTTGATACGGCGGGGGATCCTCCTGTAGACCTGGTTATCCGTCCCGGTGGGGAATACAGGGTTTCCAATTTTCTCATTTGGCAGATAGCCTATTCCGAGCTTTGGTTTTCCGGCGTGCTTTGGCCGAATTTCAAGCCGAAACACCTTGACGAGGCCATTGAAAGCTTCGCCCAAAGAAATCGCAGATTCGGCGGCGTATAAACGCCGCTTTTTTGAAGGAGAGTTTCATTTGGCTAAGAGGATAATAAGTGCTCTGGTAGGAATAGTTCTTTTCATCGGAGTAATTGCCGGAAGTCTTTATTTCAGATATACATTTTCCGTATTTGTATCGCTACTCAACTGTGTGGCGGTATGGGAAATTTTTTCGGCGACCAAAATGACCAAATACAGGCCCATGCTTATCTGTTCCATGATTTGGGGGGCGGTGGTGCCCTTTTTGGAGGTAATGCAGAGCTATATTTTTGCCGTCTGCTTTGCCTACATAGTTTTCAATTTTGCTTATATGCTTTTTCATCAAAGCGAGCTGAAAATGGAACAGGTTATGCTTTCGGGGGGTCTTTCCATAATCATACCTTCCTCCTTCTCCGCCCTTTGCAGAATGTTTGACATGGGGATTGACGGAAGATTCGGTATGAATGAAAGGGACGGGATTTTCCTTGTGGTGCTTTCCTGCGCCGTGGCGTGGCTGGCCGACACCGGTGCCTATTTTACCGGTGTGTTTATCGGAAAACATAAGCTTTGCCCAAATATCAGCCCCAAAAAGACGGTGGAAGGTCTTGCGGGGGGAGTGGTGACAAATGTCGTTTTCTCGATGCTCATAGGCTACGGATATCAGTTGATTTTTGCCGGAGGGGGACGGGTAAATCTTTGGCTTATTGCCATTATAGCCTTTTTTGCGGCTTTTGCCGGAGCTCTCGGAGATCTCACCGCGTCGGTGCTTAAAAGGGAATGCGGCATAAAAGATTACGGCAAGATAATGCCGGGTCACGGAGGGGTTCTCGACCGCTTTGACAGCGTCTTTATGACCGCCCCTCTTACATATCTTTTTGTCGAAACCTTCGGGGCATATTTCCCCATAATAATCAGATAATAACAGGGGCTTTTGCCCCACAGGAGATATAATTTGAAAACCTTAACCATTTTGGGCTCCACCGGCTCCATAGGTACCCAGGCTCTTGAGGTGGCGGAGAACCTTGATTTTCAGGTGCTTGCCCTTGCGGCCGGGAAAAATGTGAAAAAGGCTGAGGAGCAGATAAGAAAATATAAACCCAAATACGCCGCCATGGCAGATGAGACTTCGTCAAAGGAGCTTTCGCTCAAAACCGCCGACACGGACGTTAAAATCCTTTCGGGTCTTGAGGGAGTAAACGAAATTGCCTCTCTCTCGGCCGACATGGTGCTTAATTCCATAGTGGGCGTGGCCGGTCTTGTTCCGACAATTACGGCCATTGATGCCGGCTCTGACATTGCCCTTGCCAACAAGGAAACACTTGTTGCCGGCGGAGAGCTTGTAAAGAAAAAAGCGGCCGAAAAGGGGGTAAAAATTTACCCCGTCGACAGCGAACACTCGGCTGTTTTTCAGTGCCTTCAGGCTTCCGAAAGAGCTGACTTGAATAAAATAATCATAACCGCCTCGGGCGGACCTTTTTTGGGCAAAAAGCCAGACCAGCTTAAAAATGTGACCAAGGAAAAGGCTCTGCTTCATCCGAATTGGAGCATGGGCGCAAAAATTTCCATCGACTCGGCCACCCTTATGAACAAGGGGCTTGAGGTTATCGAAGCGGTTCATCTTTTTGACATTCCCCAGCATAAGATTGAAGTGGTTGTGCACCCCCAGAGCATAATTCATTCGCTGGTGGAATGGTGCGACGGAGCGGTGATGGCTCAGCTTGGGGTGCCCGACATGAAAATTCCCATTCAGTATGCTCTGACATTCCCCAAAAGGGCGAATTTTGTCAGCCGCCCCCTTAACCTTGCCGAGATTTCCAAAATGACCTTCTTTTCTCCCGATCGGGAAACCTTCAGTTGTCTTGACACCTGCGAAAAGGCCGTAAATATGGGGGGCTTATATCCTGCGGCGGTCAACGGCGCAAACGAGGAGGCCGTTAAGCTCTTTTTAAACGGTGAGATAGGATTTCTCGACATAAGTCTGCTTGTGAAAAAGATGCTGACCGAGGAATTCCCCGAAAGCTATAACTCGGTTTCGGAAATATTGGAGGCCGACCGAAAGGCTCGAAGGCTGGTCAGAGAACTTGTTTAGGTGGTGAATTTTTTTGATGGTTGTGTTGTGCTCGGTGGGTTCGGCCCTGCTTTCGGTGTGGAATGCCGTATGGCCGATAGCCGTTGCTCTTTTGCTTTTTGGTTTGGTCGTGGTGGTACACGAGCTGGGGCACTTTTTGTTTGCAAAGCTTTTCAAAGTTAAGGTCAACGAGTTTTCGGTGGGCTTCGGCCCGGCGGTTTTTAAAACCCAAAAGGGCGATACTCTTTACGCTCTGCGGGCGGTTCCCTTCGGCGGTTACTGCGCCATGGAAGGGGAAGACCGGGACAGCGGCGATGAAAACGCCTTTGCAAAAAAGAATGTATGGAAACGCATGATAATTGTTGCCGCCGGCGCCTTTAACAATATTGTTTTGGGTCTTCTTTTTGTAGGCATAATGCTGGGCATACAAGGTCGGTTTTACACCACAACTGTCAGGGGATTTTACGAGGGAGCCCAAAGCTATCAAAGCGGGCTTCGCACGGGAGATAAAATTCTTTCGGTGGACGGACGCAGGGTGCACTGGGCCTCCGACCTCTCCTATATGCTT
>CABMOR010000037.1 GCA_902388225.1 uncultured Oscillospiraceae bacterium
GCCCCTTTAGGGGCAGCCGGTGAAAGAGTTGCGGTTGGCAAACCTTTCGACGAGCATACCGGCTCAGCCGGTCTTATGCCTCAAGGGGGCAGTGCATACTACCGGCTCGGCCGGTAGTTATGATTTTTATAACATATTTTTCTTGTTTCCGTAGAAGAAGAGAGCCACCGTTCCGGGGCCGACATGAGAACCGGTAACCGGCTCGTAATAAACCGTCATGCTTTTGCCGGTAAAACCCCTTTGCCTGAGCATTTCAAAAAGCTCGGCAGCAGCCTGGGGGTTGTCGGCATGAGCCACACCCACCGGAGCGGAGCGGTCGATAACCATGGAATCATAACGCTCGGCAAGGGCTGTTAAGGCCGCTTTTGCACCTCTGACCTTGCCGTACATGACAATTTTTCCGTGGCTGTTTCCCCGAAGCAGAGGTCGAATGTTAAGAAGAGAGCCAATAAAGGCCACCGGACCGGACACCCTTCCGGTACGCTTAAGGTAATTTATATTGTCCACCGTAAGGAACTGACACAGCATTGATGAGGAACGGCGGCGGATTTTTTCGGCCACTTCTGCAGCCGAAAGACCCCGCTCAAGATACATAACGGCGTCAAGCACCAAAAAGCCCTCTCCCAAAGAGGCTGCAAGGGTGTCGACGATTTCGATACTGCGCTCAGGGAAGCGTTCTCTGAGCTCATGAGCCGCAGTTTGAGCCATATGCATGGAACCGCTCAGTCCCGATGACATTCCGAGATAAAGCACGTCGTTTCCCTCTTTGAGAGCTTGTTCAAAAAAGCTCTCAAAGGTGCCGAGATTTATCATGGAAGTGTTAACGACGCTTCCGGCCCTCATTTGGTCGTAAAACAACTTCCCGTCAAAATCCGACAGGGCGAGATTTTGATCGCTTCCTTCGTAAAAATATGAGTAGGGAATGACCCTGATGTTGTTTTTTTCGCATATTTCCTTGGGGAGGTTTGCCGCAGTGTCGGTGAAAAGTACAGTCATAAATCAATCTTCTTTCCGGGGTTATTTGCGGGAAGCACCCGACGGCGTGAATATATCATAATCTTTATATATTTTCAACCTACTCGGTAAAAATAAACTTCTATTGAAAAAAACTGCAAAATAGAGAAAAATTTTGGACTATACCCTGGGTAGAGTCCCAGTATTTATGCGGGAAGGAGGGAGTTTTTTAGGTGTACGGCCTTTTTCTCGGTTTAAAGCACCTGCCTTTCCAAAAAGGCAAACAAAAAATTTTGACCGGTCAGATCAAAAGGAAATTTTTCGGTGATGAAGGGCGAAAAAAGATAAAAATAAAAGTAAAAAAAGGTTCCCTTTTGTAAATATCTGTGTTATCATATACTGTGTATAAATTTATATTGAGGAACAGGGCAAATGGAAAATAAGACCAACGAAAAAAATGTCAGAGAGGACGTCGTCTGCGGCATCAATCCGGTTATGGAGGCGCTTCGCTCGGGACGGGAAATCGAGAGCGTTTTGGTTGCGGCGCAAAAGGAAAATTCCAAACTGTCGAGAATATTGGCCGAATGTGCCAAGCGGAGCATAATCGTCAAGGAGGTCTCTCCCAAAAAGCTTGACTTTCTCTGCGGGAATACGGTTCATCAGGGAGTGGCTCTGACTCTTTCGTCGGCCGTGTATTACAGCACCGAGGATATTTTGGACGAGGCAAGGCAAAAAGGAGAAAGCCCGTTTATTGTGGTGTGCGACGAGATAGAGGATCCCCACAACATGGGTGCAATTATAAGGACAGCCGAATGTGCAGGGGTGCACGGAATAGTCGTTCCCAAAAGGCGAAGCGCCCCTCTCGGGTTTACGGCTTCAAAAACCTCTGCCGGAGCCCTTGAACACATGAAAATTGTCAAGGTGGCAAACCTCTGTTCGGAAATAGAGAAATTAAAGGCGGCAGGTCTTTGGATTTACGGCGCCGATATGGACGGAGAGGATTACCGCAAGACCGATTTTTCCGGCGGATGTGTGCTGGTTATCGGTAACGAGGGCAAAGGCCTCGGACGACTTGTAAAGGAAAAATGCGATGTCATAGTAAGTCTTCCCATGAAGGGGAAAATAAATTCTCTCAACGCTTCGGTTGCGGCGGGGATACTCATGTATAAAGCGGCGGAAAAAAGATGATTTGAAAGGAAACAGGCGGTATGGACAGGGAAAAGCTTAATCTTGAACTTGAAATAGAAGATATTTTAAGTGAATTTTCTAAAAAAAAGACCCAAAAGGAAGATGCGCCGCGGAAGGTTTCCGACAACACCATAAACATGCTTTTAGAGGACATTTTAAAAGGAAGCGGAAAATCCCCGGCGGCCGAAATGCCCAAAGAGCAGGAAAAGCCGATTTCCCCCCAAAAAGAAAAGACTGTAAATGTCAGAAAAGCTTCGGATTTTGAGTACAAATCTTTGGAGAAAAATAATTCGGTTTTGCCAAGGGCGACTTATGTTTCTTCGCCAAAGAAAAGCGAGACCGAAGGCTCGGTAAGGACTGCCGTTTGGGAAAAGGGCAAAGGAGGATTTTCGGTTGAGGCTCCGGCAAAGGCAGAGCAAAAACCGGAGAAACCCCGCAGATCGGCCCCAAAAAAGGGCAAGGATGACAACGATCCGCTGAAGATAAACGAAAATCTTATCGACAGCATACCCACATGGGAGGAACGTCACAGTAAGGAATATCTTGAAAAAAATCCCCAAGATCCCATAAACAAAATACGCTCCATGAGCGGGGCCAAGGCCAGCTCGGAATTTCTCGACGTACTTAAGGAAAAGGGCGGTATTGCACGGGAAAAGAGAGAGGTAATTTATAAGAGACATGACAAATTCTTCTCCCAAAAAATTTCCTTTGATACCCAAAAGGGAAACACGATTTTTAACGGCCTTGAAAAAGTCGGAGAAAACGAATGGAAGGCGCCTGACACCGAACAGCCGGCTGTTTTTGACGGCACCTATGAAACAGACGGAGAGTACCACCGTTTTTCCGAATCGGCCGATATAAGGCGAGATTTGGACTATCAGAAAAGGATTTCCAAAATCGAGACCGCGTTCACCTTTATCTCGGCCGTTCTCATGGTGGTTTTATCCTTTTCTCATCTGCTGGGTTCGCCCTTTAACATTTTCGGCGAAAACCCCAAGACCTTTTTGATTTTAAGCGCCGTTATAACGGCGGCGGCTATTCTTGTTAATTTCCGAACTCTCATAGGGGGTATCGGAGCTCTTTTCCGCCGAAAGGTTATTCCGGGAAGTATAGCGGCGGCGGTTGTTGTTCCTGCTTTTGTGCAGAATTTGTTGCTGATAGGTCGGCACGAAAAACTCGCCGGAGAGGTTTATGATTTTCTTTACGGCGGAGTTGCGGTAATATGCCTGCTTTTTGTGGTGCTTGGGCGAAACGCCTCTCTTGATTTGAGAATTCAAAACTTCCAGTTGGTCGGTAACCGGGAGGAAAAATATCCCCTTATGTCCCTTGTGGGCAACAGGGAATCGAGAGAATTGGGTCGCGGTCTGACGGTTGGCGACCAAAAGGTTTGTCTCGCCGGAAGGTGTGACGAAGTGTCGGACTTTATGTATCATTCCTACGCCGAGGATTGCTGTATAAAATCGGGCAAGGTTCTGTTTTTTGCATCGCTGATTTTTTCGGCGTTGTGCGGGCTGATTTGGTTTTTCTTTCCCGGGGCGGGAATCAAGGGGGACGGGATAACCGCCTTTTCGGTCTTTTGTGCCGCCCTTTGCATGACCCAGCCGGCTCTGCTCTCTCTTTCGGGCAACGCCCTTTTCCGAAAAACTGCCGGAAAACTCAAAAGATACCGTATTATGCTTTCGGGGTTTGACGCGGTGGAGGACTTCGCCGACGCCGACATAATAGCCTTTGACGCCGGAGAGCTTTTCCCCGAGGGAAGCGTTGTGCTCAAGGGGCTCAAGGCTTCGGAAAACCGCATGCTTGATTATTCCATAATCGACGCGGCCAAAATACTCGAAATGTCCGGGGGTCCCCTTTCTCCCCTCTTTTCAAAAATCATGCAAAACGACACCGGCTTTGATCCCCAGGTCGACACCATAGTTTACGAGGAAGAAATGGGAATTTCGGGTTGGGTGTCTGGCCAGAGGGTTCTTGTGGGGAACCGAAAACTGCTTAAGTTCCACGGTGTGCGCACACCCGATTACGGCTATGAAGAGCGGTATGAAGGAACAAATATTCGCCCGGTATATCTTGCAAACGAAGGCCGTCTTAATGCCGTCTTTCTTGTTCAGTATAAGGCAAGCCGCAAGATTGCACAGCTTCTCAGAGAGGCGGTAAAGCGGGGAATGGCTTTGGCCGTTTATTCCAGCGACCCCAATGTTACCTCCGAGTTTATCTGCCGTCTTTTCAGACTTCCCGCCGGCTCGGTAAGGGTTATGGGCACTGCGGCCAAAAATGTTTATAAAAAGCTTTCGGACAAATCCGGCACACCTCTTGACGGAACGCTGCTTTGCGACGGAGAGGCAAAGTCGCTTTTTTCATCGGTTATAGCCTGCAAAAAACTAAAAAAGACCCTGAATGTGGCGAGAGGTCTTATGATAGCCATGTGTTTTATCGGTGCGGTTCTTTGTGCCGGCCTTATATTCTCGGTGGGATTTTCGGGCCTGACGGTGGGACTTGTTTTGGCTTTTGAGATAATAAGCTATGTTATAATTCGCGGAATTCCCGCCCTGGGTGGATGAAAATGAAACCCATAGGAATTTATATACACGTTCCGTTTTGCAAAAGGAAGTGTGCCTACTGTGATTTCTTTTCGGTCTGTACCCTCAAAACCGCAGAGGATTATACCCTTGCGGTGCTTAAGGATATGGAGAAATTCAGGGCAAAAGGAATTTTTGCCGATACGCTGTATTTAGGGGGAGGAACGCCAACCGAGCTGCCGGCAGACAGCTTGTGCCGTATTATACAAAAGGCAAGAGAAATATTCGGTATTGACCCTTCAGCCGAAATTACGGTGGAAACCAATCCTTCGAAAAATCAGCAGCAACTTTTGGAAAAATTGGCGATGGCGGGAGTCAACCGCCTTTCGGTAGGTATGCAGTCGTCCGATAGCCGGGAACTGGAATTCCTTGGCAGGGCGCACCGTGCAGAGCAGATTCAAAGCACGGTGGAAGGCGCAAGAAAAGCCGGCATAAAAAATATTTCCCTTGATTTAATGCTTGGTATCCCCTTCCAGACCGAAAAAAGCCTTGAAACCTCGGTAGAGTTTGCCGCAGGTCTCGGTGTTGACCACATTTCGGCATATATACTGAAGGTGGAGGAAAGGACGGTCTTTAACCGGCTTTTAAAACGGGGAGAGCTTCCTCTATGCGATGATGAAACCTGCGCCCGCCTTTATCTTTCGGCCGCCGAGCTTTTGCAAAATCACGGATTTTTTCAGTATGAGATTTCAAATTTTGCCAAAAAAGGTTTTGAAAGCCGCCATAATCTAAAATATTGGCAGGACGAGCCATATCTGGGATTCGGTCCGTCGGCTCACTCCTTTTTTGAGGGCAGGCGGTTTTTCTACCCGCCGAGCATCAGGGATTATATAAAAAATCAGCCGCCCGTTGAGGACGGGAAGGGCGGAAGCTTTGAGGAATTCTTAATGCTGGGGCTGAGGCTGTGCAAAGGAATCAGATTTGAGGATGTGGAGAAAAAATTCGGATTTTCGGTTCCGAACTCCACCCTAAAAACCGCAAAAGAGCTTGCCGAACACGGTCTTATGACCGTGGATGGGGAGAAAATGGCCCTGACAAGGCAGGGATTTTTGCTCTCAAACGAGATAATTTCCCGTTTAATATGATTACAAGGTCAAATAAGACTTAAAAAGGCGTCAAGCCAAAAAAGTGCAGACAGTAAAAGACAGAGAAAATGCCTTGACATTTTCTCTGCCTTTTTTGAATATAAAAGCGTTTTGCAGGCCGGTCTTCGGCCTGAGAGATTTTATGAAACCGGTCTTCCAAGACAGCCGTCCTTTTGAGAGGAAACTATTTCAACGTCAACGATGTCGCCCTTAAATCGGCCGTCGGCCTTGACACGTACGGGGGTATAATTTTCGGTGTATCCCTCAAAAAATCCGTCCTTTTCCTGCTCAAGAAGAACCTTCTCTATCCTACCCACCTGCAGCGAAAAGAAATTTTCGGCGCATTTCTCGGCGACTGCCGACAGCCTTTTGCTCCGCTGGGTTTTGACCTGCTCATCGATTTGATTTTCCATCTGCGCAGCGGGGGTTCCTTCTCTTCTTGAATAACAGAAAATATGTACCTTGGAAAAGCCTATTTCCCGAACAAAATTTAGGGTCTGCTGAAATTCCTCTTCGGTTTCTCCCGGAAAGCCGGTCATAATATCGGTGGTTATGGAGCAGTTTTCAAACTTGGAGCGAAGATTTTTGATTATTTCCCTGTAAAGATCGGTATTGTATTTTCGGTTCATACGTTTGAGCACGCTGTCACTGCCCGACTGGAGGGAAAGATGAAATTGCCCGCACAGCTTTTTTATAAGGCTTAACCGGTCGAGAAGTTCCTCGGTAAGCTGGTCGGGCTCCAGAGAACCGAGCCTAAGACGTTCTATACCCGGAACGTCTGCCGCCATTACGCCGTCCGGGAGGGACAGACCGCAGTCATCTCCGTATGCCGAAAGGTTTATGCCGGCGAGCACCGCTTCTTTATATCCTGCCGCCGCAAAGCCCTTTAATTCCTCGGTAATACGCTGGGGAGATTTTGAACGCACCCGTCCTCTTGCATAAGGTACAATACAATAGCTGCAAAAACGGTTGCACCCGTCCTCAATCTTGACGAAGGCCCTTGTGCGTCCTTCAAAGCTGTGGGAGGAAAGGGGAGATATCTTTTCCTCAAGACGGTGGGGTTGAATTTCCACAAGACGGTCTTTTTTTTTCATAAACTCGGCCACAAGGTCGGGGAGACGAATGTTCATGGAATTGCCCACAACAATATCCGCACAGTCAAGGACGGCCGCCTTTTCGGGCCGTGCCTGAGGCATACATCCGGTAACGGCAATGACCGCACCGGGAAATTCCCGCCTCATTTTTCGGACGGTCTGTCGGGTTTTGCGGTCGCTTTCTGCCGTAACTGTGCAGGAATTGACAATCACAATGTCGGGAATATCGCATTCGTTTGCGCTTTCAATGCCCTTTTGTGCAAAGAGCTCCCGCAGGGTTTCGGTGTCGTATTGATTTACCTTACAGCCCAGGGTTTTAAAAAGGACCTTCATCTTTGCTTTAGCTCCTTTGCCGAAAGCAGTTTTGGCTCCTTCTCGTCCGGACGGAAAAGTATAAATTTCGAGCCGATGACCTGAACAACATCCGAGCCAGTTTCCTTTGAAATCCGGTCGGCCGCTTCTCTGGCTGTCACCGGCGAAGATTCCAGCACCCTCATTTTTATCATTTCTCTTGCCCTTAAGGCCTCGTCGGCCTGCTTGACAGTTTGGTCGGTTATTCCTCCGTGACCGATTTGAAAAATGGTTTCATATTTGTTTGCCATGCTGCGAAGGGCGGCTCTTTGTTTACTTGTCAGCATAAATATCTTCCTCAGTAATTTTTTTCAGTTCCAAAAGGCATTTTTCAAGGGCCTTTCCCCTATGACTTACCGCGTCCTTCTCGACACCGGTCATTTGACCGAAGCTTTTACCTTCATATAAAAACACCGGATCATATCCGAATCCGCCCACGCCTCTTGGTTCAAAGTCGATTTTACCCTCGGTTTCCCCTCTGACGGTAAACTTTCTTCCGTCGGGAAAAACACAGGCGATGGCCGACACAAATTTGGCCGTCCGATTTTCTTCCTTTACCCCATCAAGCTCTTTTAAATGTTTGGTAGTTTTGGGCATACCTTGCCGAGTAAATCCCCGGCCGTCCGCCAAGAGCGTCAACGCACAGTCCCGAATCGTCGGCAAAGGCGGGAAGCCCCGATTTTTCACAGGCATATTGGGCCTTTATAAGGGCGTTTGCCTCGAAGGTGTCTCCGTCTTCCTCAGCCCCGTCCATATCAATGCCCAGATCCTTGGCCGAAATCGCCGAAAAATCGAGATTCTTTAACATTCTGGAGAATTCCTCCACCTTGTGGGCATTGCCGGTTGCAATTACGAATTTCACTTACATCTTCTCCTCCGGGTGGAATGATGTGAGAAAGTCAACGGCTCGCTCAAGGGAATCCCTTGAATTTCCCCAGTCGGCGTTTTCTCCGCTGTTTCGGTAGTCAAACATGTCGCAAAAATGCTTGACATCCGAGTGAAGCTCGGTCAGCGAATGGAGGGTCAGTTTTCGGGCGGCGGTTTTAAATTCCCCCCTGAACCGACGGCCCATTTTTTTGTCGGCAGCCGCTGTCAGCTCATGGAAATGAGGAAGGCAAAGAGTTTCCTGTTTGTCAAAAAGATGACGGAATTCCATGTCGCTCTCATATTTTTTCAAGGTGTTGGAAATGAGCGATTCCATATTCCTTTTCATCTCGTCGCACACAAAGCAGGTGTGTACGACGGGTTTTGAAATGGGCGATTTAACGGTTTTTTCAATTTCCTTGAGGTGGCTTTCAAGCATGAGCGCGACCGAAAGGCGGTTGTGCCTCGAAAGTATCATTTTGTAGTGGCGCAGGCAAAATCCCTTCTGATTTGTGACCTTACGCACCTCGGGCTCCATCATTGCAGCCCCGGTTATATATTCGGCCATACGCTGTTCGAGCATATTCCGCATGCGGCATATGGGACAGCCCTCTTTGGGTTCAAAAACCTCTTCAACCGGAATGGAGCAAATATCCGATCTCATATCATCACCTCCCCGTTATTTTATCACAAACGACCCCCAAAGGCAACGACAAAATATTTTCGTCATTCTGCACAAAAAGTATTGACAATTGTCAAAAACAATGATAACCTGTAAATGGAAGGTTTTTCTAGGGCTTTGGACAAGTTGTTAAAAGGTTGGGAAAGGACAGCGAGCAAAACAACCTGCAAATCAAAATAATAA
>CABMOR010000038.1 GCA_902388225.1 uncultured Oscillospiraceae bacterium
CTTTCCTTTCTTCTTATTTACGGGGCGGTTGCCGGGGTGGCTTTTTCTTTTATAATGGATATCTGGACGGTAGTTTGGTATAACGGAGCGCTTGACCCCGGTCTCTATGCCGCCGCAATACTCACCGCCCTACCCTATACGGCCGTTTATTCCTTTTCAAACATCATCTTTCTCGCCCTCTTTGCAAAGCCCTTTGGGAGAAAGCTTGAACGGGTCAAAAGAGTGTATGAAATTTAAACTTCAAAAACCTATTGACAAAATCCGTTTAAAGTGATAAAATACGGTAAACCGTTGAAGAAGAGTAAGTAGATTTTACCGAAACTTATAGAGAGCCGCGGACGGTGGAATCGCGGTAGCGAAGGTAATATTGAATGGACTTCCAAGGGCGAGCTGAAAGGTTTTTCCGAGTATGCGAGACGGAGGGCGACGCTCCGTAAATAAGGGTCAGCATATGAATGTATGCGCAGAGTGGGTGATTTTTCACCAAGCGGGGTGGCACCGCAGGAAGAATTTTTCTCCTGTCCCGGCAGTTGTTTTTTACTGCGGGACGGGAGTTTTTTATTGTCCCGCGAAGAAAGGAGACAAAATTATGTCAAAAGAAAAAATCCCTTACAAAATCTATCTGGATGAAACCGAGATTCCAAAGGCATGGTACAATCTTCGGGCCGACATGAAAAACAAACCGGCTCCCCTGCTCAATCCCGGTACCCTTGAACCCATGACCGCTCAGGAGCTTTCGGGGGTTTTCTGCGAAGAACTGGTGGCTCAGGAGCTTGACTGTACCACACCTTACATCGAAATACCCGAAGAAATTCGCGGATTTTATAAGATGTACCGTCCGTCTCCCCTTGTCCGTGCATACTGCCTTGAAGAGAAGCTTGGCACACCCGCAAAGATTTACTATAAATTCGAGGGAAACAACACCAGCGGCAGTCATAAGCTTAACTCGGCCGTTGCCCAGGCATATTATGCCAAAAAGCAAGGGCTCAAGGGCGTGACTACCGAGACCGGAGCCGGCCAATGGGGCACCGCGCTTTCCATGGCCTGTTCCTATTTCGGCCTCGACTGCAAGGTTTACATGGTCAAGGTCTCGTATGAGCAAAAGCCCTTCCGTCGGGAAGTTATGAGGGTCTACGGCGCTTCGGTAACCCCCTCCCCCTCCACCGAAACGGCTGTGGGAAGAAAAATTCTTGAAGAACATCCCGGAACAACCGGAAGCCTCGGCTGTGCCATTTCCGAGGCGGTGGAAAAGGCAACCTCAAGCGAAGGATACCGTTATGTGCTGGGCAGCGTGCTCAATCAGGTGCTTTTACACCAGTCGGTAATCGGTCTTGAGACCAAGGCGGCTCTTGACAAATATGACATTAAACCCGACATCATAATCGGCTGTGCCGGCGGCGGCTCAAACCTGGGCGGTCTTATAGCTCCCTTTATGGGCGAAAAGCTCAGAGGAGAGGCCGACTACCGCATTATCGCCGTTGAGCCCGCCTCCTGCCCCAGCTTTACAAGAGGCAAATATGCCTATGATTTCTGCGACACAGGAATGGTCTGCCCTCTGGCAAAAATGTATACACTGGGAAGCGGCTTTATTCCCGCCCCCAACCACGCCGGAGGACTTCGCTATCACGGCATGAGTTCGACCCTTTCCCAGCTTTATCACGACGGCCTTATGGAGGCGGTGTCGGTTCCCCAGACCAGGGTTTTCGAGGCGGCCGAAGAATTTGCAAGGGTGGAGGGAATTCTCCCCGCTCCCGAAAGCAGTCATGCCATCCGGGTGGCCATTGACGAGGCGCTCAAGTGCAAGGAAACCGGAGAAGCCAAGACCATCGTTTTCGGTCTGACCGGAACGGGATATTTCGACATGGTGGCATACGAGAAATTCCACGACGGCAAGATGGACGATTATATTCCCACCGACGCCGACCTCGAAGCCTCTCTCGCAAAGCTCCCTAAGGTGGATAAATAGAGTTAAGCACTTTAAAAGGAGATAAGGGCAAAGCCTTTATCTCCTTTTTTATTATCCAAGCTACGCCTGTCCCAAGGTGCGTCACGGTTTAACTTTTGCACTGACGGACTTGAAACAAAAGACAGTTTTTACGATGTCACTCAGATATTCAACGGTCAAAGTCAAAAAGCCTTTTGATTGCCAACCGAATATATTTTCATAATCTTTTCTATTTTTCCGTCATCCACTTGAAATCTCTAAAAACCGTTATATAATATAAAATGGAGTAGGTTTTTTATTTTGCGTTTAAGATATACTTTCTGACGCGGCTTCTTCCAAGATAAAAATGCAACCACAAGGGAGGAACAGATATGAGAAGAACAAAAATTATATGCACCCTCGGCCCCTCAAGCAGCGACCCCGTAACGGTTGGAAAAATGCTTGACGCCGGCATGAATGTGGCGCGGCTGAATTTTTCCCACGGCACCCATGAAAGCCACCGAAAATATATAGATATGATAAAGGAAATACGACAACAACGGGGTTGTCCTCTGGCCATACTGCTCGACACCAAGGGCCCGGAAATTCGCACCGGCGCCATAAAGGAGGGAACGGTAAAGCTGAAAAACGGTCAGGAATTTGTGCTTACCTCCCGGCAGGTGGAAGGAAATGCACAGGAGGTCTCGATGACCCTGCCGGAGCTTCCCGCACAGCTTAAGCCCGGAAACACCATTTTGGTGGACGACGGAGCCATTAAACTGACCGTTAAATCCACCACCGACACCGACATAATCTGCCGTGTGGAATCGGGAGGAAAGCTTTCCGACCGCAAGGGGATAAATGTCCCTTATGTAGCGGTGGATATGCCCTACTTAAGCGAGCAGGACAAAAGCGACCTGCTTTTCGGTATTGAAAACAATGTGGATTTTGTGGCTGCTTCCTTTGTCAGAAGCCGGCAGGACATAATTGATTTGAGAAAATTTATAAATTATAACGGCGGACACGATATTCGCATAATTGCCAAGATAGAAAACCTCCAGGGCATCGAGGCTTTTGACGAAATTCTCGAGCTTTCGGACGGAATTATGGTGGCCAGAGGAGACATGGGGGTAGAGGTGGAATATGAGCGTCTTCCCGGACTTCAAAAACGGTTTATCCGCAAATGCTATCAGGCGGGTAAAATGGTCATTACGGCCACGCAGATGCTTGAATCAATGGTCAACCGCCAGCTTCCCACAAGGGCGGAAATAACCGATGTGGCCAACGCCGTTTTTGACGGGACCTCGGCCGTCATGCTTTCGGGCGAAACGGCAAACGGTAATTTCCCCGTCGAAGCGGTCAGAGCCATGGCCAAAATTGCCGAGCAGGCCGAAAACGATGCCTTTGATATTGCCACCTTCAGAGGCATAAAATATGACATGGATGCCAAGGACACTACAAATGCCGTTTGCGACGCCGCCTGCACAACCGCAAAGGACATTGATGCCGCCGCCATAATCGCCCTGACAAAATACGGACAAACCGCTCGGAGAATGTCAAAATTCCGTCCCGACGTACCCATTGTGGCCGCCACCCCGGTGGAAAAGACCTTCCATCAGCTATCCCTCTCCTGGGGCGTCTATCCTGTTATCGCCAGATACCAAAGCACCACCGATCAGCTTTTTATTCACGCCGTAGACTGTGCAAAGCAAATCGACCTTGTGACCGACGGCGACCGGGTTGTAGTGGTTGCGGGAATACCTCTTGACACTCCCGGCAACACCAATATTCTTAAGGTTGAGCAGGTGGGAAGCCTGCCGAGATAACCAAAATTTGAGCTCTATCCGTGAAAAAAACTGCAGACAGAAACTCTGTCTGCAGTTTTGTTTTAAATCACGGCCCACCTAAAGAAAAGCCATTTAAAACTTATCTGTAAAATCTCGCCGGTCTCTCTCTGTATTCCATGAGAAGGCTTCCCGGAGCGCTTTCAAGAGAAACATTATAGCTCATAAGCTCGGCTCCCGAGAGTATCTCGGTCTTGGCTTTTTCATAGCCGTAATAGAAATCCACCTCATATTTCTTTTTGGGGTCGAGGCCCTTGAGACTTATGGTAGCCATGGGATAGGGAGAATTGTCTCTGCGGAAGACAAATACGCAGCCCTTTTTCTCCTCGGGTACATCATACTGATATGAGCACCAGGAATAGGGGTCATATCCGTCGTTTATCAACCGATAAAAATCCCCCAGGAAGTACTGGCGCAGCCTTCTCACCTCGGCATAGGCCTTGCGAAGCTCGGCCTTGTCAAAATCCGGTTTTCTCAAATCCATATTTATTGTAAGTCCGCCGTTGAATCCGCTGCGAACGGTGTATGGGTCATAGTTACAGGTGGCGCATACAGTAAAAGGAATAAAACGGTTGAGACTCATATTTATGGTCTGGTTGAGAATGGGGTGACGGAGCATATCTCCCAATCCGTGATACCAAACCGAAGTGTCGGTTCTCCAAAGGGAGTAGGACCTTGAGCAAAGCTCGAGATCAAGTCGGGTTCCGCCGCCGCAGCAGTTGTCCACAATAAGTCCGGGATTACGTTCACGGATTCCGTCCCAAAGCTTGTAAAGCCCTTCAACCACCTGGATTTCCAGAACGCCCTCTCGGTTTTCCTCTTCATTTGCAAAAACATCGCCCCAGTGAATACCGTCGTCGGTTCTGAAAACATCCACACCGTAGGACTTTATACACTCGTCGAGATATCTTATCATATAGTCAAGAGCTTCGCTGTTTGCCATATTGAGGGTTCCGCCCTTGCGGCCGGGTTCTCTGAGAAGATACTCTGGATGCTCGTTTGCCATGGTGCAGTTTTCGGGATAGAATTCGGGGGAGAACCAGAGCATAAACTGATAGCCCTTTTCGTGTGCGATATCTCCCAAAATCTTTACTCCTCTGGGATAACGCTTATGGTCGACATTTTTCTCAATGGGGAAGGTATAATTCCCCTGTCCGGCGGGGAAACCGCCAACATGCCACCACGCGTCGTGCCAATACATCTCGGCGCCGGTGTCGTCCATGACATTCTGAACCCAGTTTATCTCGTTTTCCCCGTTGGTTCCGTTTTCGTCGGGACAGGGAGAAGAAATGGGCGGGAATATTATATTTCCGTCGGTATCTCTGGGGGCAATATATCTTATGTATGCGCGGCGGAAAGCATTATATCCGTCCTCCGGCTCACCCTCCCAGTAAACATACATAACCCTGGGCATGCGGAGCTTTTCACCCGGCTTCATGTAGAAGTTACAGCGCTTAAGGCCGCCCTTGAAGGACATTACTCCCTCTTTAACATGGAAATAGGCCTTCCAAAACCCGCTCCAGCCGATAGCAAGGCAAAGACCTCCGCCCGGCCAGTCGGTTATAAAATAGGGGGAATAATACTCGCCGCAGGAACACCCGGTACATTCAAAACTTTCGTCCTCTTTAAGGGTCTTGAATTCCTCGCTCATTTCCTCAAGGGTGGCGAATTTACAGCCCTCGTTGCCACGCATAAGGTGAATGGTGGGCCGTTTTTCGTCATCCATGGTGTACTTGGGGTTTTCCCAGTGTGCCGACATGTCCACCGGCCCGACAAAGGAGGGTGAAAATTTAAGGTCATAGGCGTTTATCTCGGTAATCTGCCGGGTATTTTTCTCCGAGGTGTTTTCAAAATACACCGTGTAATCCACCACTCGGTTGTCATAAAAACGACCCTTCATCTCCACGGCCAGACCGTTGTCAAGCACGGTGCGTCGGAAAATCTCCTGATTATTTTCCTCTCCCACAACCTTTTCTTCGCATTTTGCGTCGTGGAGGGAAATTTCCTCACCGTCATATTTAAAACTGACCGGAATGCCCTTGGGGAAAGCTGCGGTGCAGGCTCTTATCTCTCCGCCTTCTTTTTGCTCTCCCGAAAGCATATTCAGACAGTCGTCGTTACAAATCATCGCCATTGTTTTTCCTCCTAAATTTACAGGGTGCCGAAAATTCTGTCGCCTGCATCTCCGAGACCGGGAACGATGTATGCATTTTCATTGAGCTTTTCGTCCACGGCGGCGGTGAAAACCGGAACATCGGGATGAGCTTCGGTAAAGGCCTCGAGACCCTCGGGAGCGGCAATCATGCAAACAAACTTAATGCCGTGAGGATGTCTCTCCTTTATCTGGGTAACAGCGTCAATGGCCGAACCTCCGGTAGCAAGCATGGGGTCGACAACAATAACATCACGCTCGGGCATGTCCTCCGGAAGCTTACAGTAATATTCCACCGGTTTATGGGTCTTGGGGTCTCTGTAAAGACCGATGTGACCGACCTTTGCAGCGGGAAGCAGGGTCATCATTCCGTCCACCATACCGAGACCCGCTCTGAGAATGGGAACCACAACCAGCTTTCTTCCGGCAACCACCTTGGTGACGGTCTTCTGAATGGGGGTTTCAATTTCAATGTCCTTTAAGGGCAAATCACGGGTGGCTTCATAGCAAAGCAGGGTGGCAATTTCCGAAACCAGCGCGCGAAATTCCTTCGACCCGGTATCCTTGCTGCGAATAAAGGTCATTTTGTGCTGTATAAGCGGATGATTTACAACGGTTACGTTTTCCATATTGGTTCTCCTTTATTTTAAAAATTTATTTTTCCCCTTGCTCGATGTCGGCTATCATAGCCACTCGTTTGGCGTGTCTGCCGCCTTCATATTCGGTATCCACAAAAAGATCCGCAAGCTCCAGACCAACTCCCGGGCCGACCACACGACCGCCCATACAGAGAATATTTGCGTCGTTGTGGAGCCTTGTGTATTTTGCGCTGAAATGGTCGGAGCAGACGGCGGCACGTATGCCTTTAACCTTGTTTGCGGCGATGGACATACCGATTCCGGTTCCGCAGACAAGAATTCCTCTGTCGCATTTTCCTCCGGCCACCGCCTTCGCCACCTTAAGGGCAATTTCCGGATAATCCACCTTTTGAAGCTCGGTAATTCCGAAATCCTCAACCTCGAATCCCCGTTCTGTAAGATGGTCTCTTATCTCGTTTTTGAGTTCAAATCCTCCATGGTCACAGCCAATGGCAATTTTCATATTATCATTTCCTTTCAGAAATAAATTTTTATTTTTCTTCTGACCTTGCCTTAAGATTTCTAACCGCCTGAGGAGGGCGAAGATAGGAGGGCATAAGCGCCTGAGCATCGACGGCTTCTCCCCTTTCAAGGGCAAAAGCCGCCGCCTTGGCAACACTGCCCGCCCGTTGAAAACGCACTCCTTCGGGGGAAAGTTTCGCACATTCCAGACGGTCTTTCAGCTCATTATAACACATCTCGGCGCCGTCTCCAACAAAAATAATGGGTTTTTTCTCTTTTTTTAATTCTTTTTCAAGCTCGTCAACCGAAATGGCCCGGTCGTCGCACATCCTTTTAAGCTTTCCATGCTCAAAAACGAAAAGAGCATTATAAACCTGTCCGCATCTTGCGTCCATAACCGGACATATTATTCCGTCTGCCGATTCAAGGTTATATGCAAGAGCCTCAAGGGTAGATACCCCGACGCAGGGCTTTTTCAAGGACATTGCCATGCCCTTAACCGCCGAAATGCGCCGGGCCCCTTTGAGACGGCAAAAAAGTCCACATCAGAAAGCGATATTTCAGTACATTTAAGGGCGCTTTCAAGCATGGGGGCAAGAGTTCTTGAATGCTGAAGCCCTACATTTGTATAAAATTCAAAAATAATTTTCTGACGGTCAACAAGGGCGCAGGAGGCTGAAAGGGCGGAGGTTTCCACAGCAAGAATTTTCATTATATATCCGTCCCTTCAAGCACAATTTTTCTCTGACTGTCATTTTCCCCGCGGGATATTTCTATTCTGATTGCATCGGGGGGAAGAGCCTGTTCAATATTTTCGCTCCATTCGCATGCAAGAATACCCCGCCCCAAATAGTCGTAAAATCCGCAGGAATAAAGGTCTTCGGAGTCGGAAATCCGATACATATCAAAGTGATAAACCGTCAGCCTTCCGCCCTCATATTCGTGAACCACCGCAAAGGTGGGAGAGGAAACCTCTCCGTCATATCCCACCCCTCTGCAAAGCCCTCTCACAAAGGCGGTTTTTCCCATACCCATGCCTCCGAAAAATGCTATGACTGCCGGCCGGTTCTTTTCGGCCAGCTGTTCTCCCAGTCTTTGACCCGCCGCCTCGGTCTCGGCGGCAGAGCAGGTCACCAATTCCCTTTTCACACAAATCTCCCCGGAAGTATATTTTTTTTATTGTATCACATTTTATTTTTAATGTGAAGTATTTTTACTTGAATATATTAAGAAAATCTACTATAATGAAAGAAAAAATACCTTTGGGGTTTTATCATGATAAAATTTTTTGAAAGAATCGCCGATTACATCCGCGAGACCGACAAAATTCTCATATTGCTCTGCAGCTCGGCCAGCCTTTTCGGGGCGATAATGGTGCTTTCTGCCACTTATATAAGCAGCGGTGCCCAGAAATTTGCCGTTCAGCTAATTGGGTTTTCCCTCGGTCTTTTTGTGGCAATTCTTATTTCCATGATCGATTATCAGTCCTTTATAAAAAGGTGGTATTTTTTTGCCGCCTTCGGACTTTTACTTGTGCTTTTGACCTTTCAGTTCGGCTTTGCTCCCGAAGGAACCGATGACAAGGCATGGCTGAGACTCCCCTTCGGACAGACCATACAGCCGTCCGAGCTGCTTAAAATTGCCTTTATAGTTTCATTTACAAAACACGTTTCCTCCATAAAGCCCGAACGTATAAGCGATTTTAAAAATGTGTTGCTGCTTTGTATCCACGGCATTATCCCCGTGGGGCTTATTCATCTTCAGGGTGACGACGGAAGCGCAATGGTTCTGCTTTTTATCTTCCTTGGCATGCTTTTCGCTGCGGGGGTCAAGGCGGTTTATTTTGCCGCTGCGGGAGGACTGATAGCCGCAGCGCTGCCTGTGCTTTGGTTTTTCATCATGAA
>CABMOR010000039.1 GCA_902388225.1 uncultured Oscillospiraceae bacterium
CGAAATCTGGCGAAGAGCCTCGCAGAGATTATACATAACCCGTCCAAGTCTCGGCGCATTTTCCTCTTGCTTTGCAAGCACCCAGGGGGCGGTTTCGTCGATGTACTTATTTGTGCGGGAAATAAACTTCCAAAGGTCGGTCAGGGCGGTGGAAAACTGCATGGCGTCCATGCTCGCCTCTACAAGAGTCTTGGTCTCTGACGCGAGCTCAGCAAGGCTGTCGTCAAACTCTCCCGCCTGCTGATTTGCAGGGAGGCGGCCGCCGAAATATTTGTCAACCATGGATGATGTTCTCGAAAGAAGATTACCAAGGTCGTTTGCAAGGTCGGAATTTATGCGGTTTATGAGCGCCTCGTTGGTAAAGACGCCGTCGGCCCCAAAGGGGACCTCACGAAGCAGGAAATACCGTATGGCGTCCACCCCATATCGGTCGCAAAGCACCACCGGATCGACCACATTGCCCTTGGACTTGGACATTTTTCCCCCTTCAAGCAACAGCCAGCCGTGACCGTAAACCTGCTTTGGCAGGGGAAGATCAAGAGCCATAAGTATGGCGGGCCAAATTATGGTGTGGAAACGGACAATTTCCTTGCCCACAAGGTGGACATCGGCCGGCCAGTATTTTTTATAATCCGAATCGTCCTCCGAAAAAGCACCCAGCGCCGTTATATAGTTTGAAAGAGCGTCCATCCAAACATAGACTATATGACCCTCGTCGAAGGTCACGGGAATTCCCCATGTAAAGGAGGTGCGGGAAACGCACAAATCCTCAAGACCCGGTTTTATAAAGTTGTTTATCATTTCGTTTTTGCGGCTGACCGGCTGGATAAAGTCGGGGTGAGCCTCATAATATTCCACCAGTCGGTCGGCATATTTGGACAGCCTGAAGAAATAAGCCTCCTCCTTGGCAAGGTGTACCTCCCCTCCGCAGTCGGGACATTTGCCGTCCTTAAGCTGGGTCTCGGTCCAAAAAGCCTCGCAGGGAGTGCAGTAGTGTCCTTCATAATGACCCTTATAGATGTCGCCCTTTTTATAGAGCTTTTCAAAAATTTTCTGCACCGCCTTTTCGTGATAATCGTCGGTGGTGCGGATAAATTTGTCGTTTGAAATGTTAAGCAATTTCCAAAGATCCTTAATTCCGGCCACTATCTCATCCACATATTCCTTGGGAGTAACCCCTTTGGCGGCGGCCTTTTGCTCAATCTTCAGTCCGTGTTCATCGGTACCGGTAAGGAACATGGTATCAAAGCCCTGCATTCGCTTATACCTCGCCATGGCGTCGGCGGCAACGGTGGTATAGGAATGGCCTATGTGCAATTTGCCCGACGGATAATAAATCGGCGTGGTAATGTAAAATGTCTTGTCTTTCATATCAATTCCTCTTTCTTAGAGTATTCTCGGTTTATTTTATCACCTTTAGGTCTATATGTCAAACAGATATATGGCGAGTTTTGTCATGGTTCTTTATTTTTTGCCCCTTCATATTCTGTCCCCGCCTGCTTAAAGACTTGTCCTTCGGGAGCTTTTTTGTCAGCCACTCTTTTACAAAAAGGGCTTTTTAAAGCAAAAACCGCCGTAACCCCTAAGGGATTGCGGCGGAGATTTGGCGGAGAGACAGGGATTCGAACCCTGGGCTCTTTCGAGTCACTAGTTTTCAAGACTAGCTCCTTAAACCACTCGGACATCTCTCCATATTATTCTTTGCTTCCCTTGCAACGGACGGAAGAAATTACTTCCGTCCGTTAAAGGCAAGTGTTCGGGCTGAATTAGAGCAGCTCGATAACGCACATCTCGGCTGCGTCGCCGCGGCGGGGTCCGATTCTGGTAATACGGGTATAGCCGCCGTTTCTCGAAGCATATGCGGGAGCGATTTCCTCGTAAAGCTTCTTTATAACATCCTCTTTGGTTATGAATGCCATTGCCTGACGCTTTGAGGTCAAGGTGTTTTCCTTAGCCAAAGTGATATATTTTTCTGCCATTGCACGAACCTCTTTGGCTCGGGTGACAGTGGTCTCGATCTTACCGTTTTCGAGCAGGCAGGTGACCATGCATCTGAGCATTGCTTTTCTGCTGTCGGTCTTTTTGCCCAGCTTTCTGCTTCCTGGCATTGATATTCACTCCTTTACTTGGTAGTGTGTTAGACTTCTTCTTTGCTGAGGGTAAATCCCAGCGAATCGAGCTTGTTAATAACCTCTTCCAAGGACTTTCTTCCAAGGTTTCTCACCTTAATCATGTCATCCTCGGTTCTGGAAATCAGGTCTTCGACCGTGTTTATACCCGCCCGCTTGAGGCAGTTAAAGCTACGGACCGAAAGATCAAGCTCTTCAATGGTCATTTCAAGGACCTTTTCCTTACCGGCGTCGCCCTTTTCAACCATAATGTCAGCTCCGGCGCCTTCGGCCGAGAGATTGACAAAGAGGTTGAGATGCTCGGTAATTATTTTGGCCGCCAGAGAAACTGCGTCCTCTGCCGAGATAACACCGTTGGTCCAAACCTCAAGAGTGAGCTTGTCAAAGTCGGTAACCTGGCCGACGCGGGTGTTTTCAACCTTATAATTAACCTTGTTTACCGGAGTATATATAGAGTCCATGGGAATGACCCCGATGGTATTGTTAAGCTGTTTGTTGCGTTCCGCCGGAACATATCCTCTGCCCTTGTCAATGGTAAGCTCCATTCCGAGCTTTCCGCCCTTGGACAGGGTGGCAATGTGCATTTCCGGATTGAGTATTTCCACCTCGCTGTCGGCCTTGATGTCGGCAGCTGTGACCTCGCATGGTCCTTCGGCGTCGATATATACAACCTTGGGGCCGTCGGACAAAATTTTAGCAGTCAGTCCCTTGAGGTTCAGAACAATTTCGGTTACATCCTCCTTAACCCCTGGGATGGTAGAAAACTCATGGACAACGCCGTCCAGCTTCAGGTAGGTGGCTGCAACGCCGGGCAGGCTTGAAAGGAGAACTCTTCTCAAGCTGTTGCCGAGCGTGGTGCCATAGCCTCTCTCAAGAGGTTCAACAACGAAGCGGCCGTAAGAGCCGTCTTCCGAAAGTTCCTCGGTCTCAATTCTGGGCTTCTCAATTTCTATCATTCGGAACCCTCCTTAATAAGCGGATAAACCGCCGAATATTGAAAATTAAACCGTTAAACCCGCAGAGATTATTTGCTGTAGAACTCGACGATAAGATGTTCCTCGATGGGAGCGTCGATCTGCTCACGGGTGGGGAGGTTTATGACCTTTGCCTCAAGAGTGTCGGCGTTGACGCTGAGCCATTCGGGCTTGGGACGGGCGGAGCAGGCTTCAACAACAGCCTTTATCTTTTCGCTGCCGCGGCTCTTTTCACCGATAGCCACAACATCTCCTGCCTTTACCAAATAGGAAGGAATGTTAACCTTTTTGCCGTTTACGGTATAGTGGTTGTGAACAACCAGCTGACGGGCTTCTGCACGGGAAGATGCCCAGCCGCAACGGTAAACCACATTGTCGAGACGGCTTTCAAGCAGACGGAGCAAGTTCTCACCGGTTACGCCGGTCTTGCGCTCTGCCATTTCAAAATAATGGTGGAACTGGCTTTCCAGAACACCGTAATATCTTCTTGCTTTCTGTTTCATACGCAGCTGAAGACCGTATTCAGAGACCTTCTTGCGGCTCTGTCCATGCTGGCCGGGGGCATAACCTCTGCGGTCGATGGAGCATTTGCCTGAATAGCATCTGTCGCCCTTCAAAAAGAGCTTCTGGCCTTCACGGCGGCATAATCTGCAAACAGCACCTGTATATCTTGCCATATTATTACACCTCCAAAAAATCAGACGCGACGGCGCTTAGGCGGACGGCATCCGTTGTGCGGGATCGGGGTAACATCCTTGATCATGGTAACATCAAGACCTGCTGCCTGAAGTGCACGGATGGCTGCTTCACGGCCTGAGCCGGGTCCCTTAACATAAACTTCAACAGTTTTAAGACCATGTTCCATAGCTGCCTTGGCTGCCGTCTCGGCGGCGGTCTGCGCGGCGAAGGGAGTGGATTTCTTGGATCCTCTGAATCCCATTTCACCTGCGGACGCCCAGGAAATTGCGTTGCCCTGAACATCGGAAATGGTAACGATGGTGTTGTTGAAGGTCGATTGAATATGTGCTGCACCGCGTTCAATGTTCTTGCGGTCGCGGCGGCGGGTGATGGTTGCTTTACCCTTTGTTGCCATATTAAATTCCTCCTGCTTACTTCTTCTTGTTTGCTATGGTCTTGCGGGGACCCTTGCGGGTACGTGCATTGGTCTTGGAGCGCTGTCCTCTGACGGGCAGACCCTTGCGGTGACGGACACCGCGGTAGCAACCAATTTCTATAAGCCGTTTAATATCGAAAGCTATATCGCGACGAAGATCTCCTTCAACGTGAAGGTTGTGGTCTATATACTCACGAAGCTTTGCAATGTCATCTTCGGTCAGATCCTTGACTCTTGTGTCGGGATTGACTCCGGTGGCGGCGAGGATATCTCTAGAGGTCTTAAGACCGATACCAAAGATATACGTCAGTCCGATCTCCACCCTTTTTTCACGGGGCAGGTCTACACCTGAAATACGTGCCATTTATTTTCGCACCTCCATATTTGAGTTGTCGGGATTAGCCCTGACGCTGTTTGTGCTTGGGATTTTCACAGATAACCATTACTCTTCCCTTGCGCTTGATTATTTTGCATTTGTCGCAAATCTTTTTGACAGAAGGTCTGACTTTCATTTTTACTACCTCCCAAAAAATCTTTAAACCTGCTGGTTTACTTTGATCGCCATGTAATACGGCCCTTGGTCAGATCGTATGGCGACATTTCGACCGTGACCTTATCTCCCGGAAGAATTCGTATAAAGTTCATGCGAAGCTTTCCGGAAATGTGGGCTGTGATCATATGATCGTTGGGAAGCGCAACCTTGAACACGGCGTTGGGCAGTGCTTCAAGGACGGTTCCTTCGACCTCGATCATGTCTTCTTTTGACACTTTATTTTCCCCCTCACATTAGTGTTTGACCGGCAATATATTCTTTTATCGCCTGCCGCAATGCTCGGTTTGTGGACATTGAGCCGCTGTCTAATACGGTGGTAGTGGTTCCCAAATGCTTTCTGTTCTTGCGTTTGGGCCGCTCCAGGGGACGCTCCTTGCCGTCGGCGACATAAATGCCGCTTTCGGTAACCTCTGTGACGGCGAGAAATTTTCCCGCGTCGCGTCCTGCCTTCGAATACACAAGCTGTCCGACTTTAATTTCCATGGCGTCCTCCCTCAGGGTCTGGTCATAATGACCGGTCCCTTGGTGGAAATTGCCACGGTATGCTCGAAGTGAGCGGACATCTTTCCGTCGGCGGTTTTCACCGTCCAACCGTCTTTCAGCGTGCGGACATCAAATGTACCCGCATTAATCATCGGTTCAATGGCTATGGTCATGCCCGGCAAAAGGCGAGCCCCGTGACCGGCCTTTCCGAAATTCGGAACCTCCGGGTCCTCGTGAAGCTTTTTACCCACGCCGTGTCCCACAAACTGCCGTACCACCGAAAAGCCTTCACTTTCGGCAAGAGCCTGAACAGCCGCTCCGATGTCTCCGATTCTGCCGCCTGCGACAGCCGCCTCGATGCCCTTATAAAGGCAAGCTTCGGTGGTGTCGATCAGCCGCTGTGCTTCGGAAGAAATCCTTCCGACCGCAAAAGTGGCAGCATTATCGCCGTTGTATCCGTGGAGCTCGGCGCCAAGGTCAATACTGACAATGTCACCCTCCTCTAAAATGCGGCGTTTGTTGGGAATTCCGTGGATAACCTCGTCGTTTACCGAGATACAAGCGGTTGCCGGATAACCTGAATAATTAAGGAAATTCGGTTTTCCGCCCTGACTGATAATATAATCGTAAGCTATTTTGTCAATCTCCCATGTGGAGATTCCCGGCCTGACCGCCTCTCCGGCGATCTTCAGGGCTCTGGCCGAAAGCTGACAGGCTTCGGTCATAAGCTCAAGCTCACGTGTTGTCTTAAAAACGATCATACTAACGCCTCTATGGCAGCCAACATTAGTGCTGTCGTATCCTTAAGCTCCTCCTGGCTCTGCACGGTATGCAGCATTCCCCGCTCCTTATAGAAAGCTTTAAGCGGTTCGGTCTGATCGTGGTAGACCTTAAGGCGCTCAAGAACCGTTTCGGGCTTGTCGTCTGCGCGAACGGTAAGCTCGGCTCCGCAGGCATCGCACTTGCCCTCAACCTTAGGTGCCTTATATACCGTATGGTAGGATGCTCCGCAGTTGGGGCAGGTACGCCGGCCGGACATTCTTTCGACGATTTTTTCGTCCGAAAGCTCTATCTCGACCGTGGCGGTCATGTCGGGAACCAGTTTTTCCAAGGCCTCGGCCTGGGGTATGGTTCTCGGAAAGCCGTCGAGTATGAAGCCGTTTTTACAATCCTCAGCGGCAATGCGTTCCTTGACAATTTCTACGATAATGTCGTCCGAAACAAGCTCGCCGCGTTCGATAACATCCTTGGCCTTTCTTCCGGTCTCGGTGCCGTTTTTAATGGCTTCGCGAATCATGGCGCCGGTAGAGATGGCCGGAATGTTGTATTTTTCGCTGATAATTTCAGCTTGTGTGCCCTTGCCTGCTCCGGGAGGACCAAACAAAATGAGTTTCATAAACGGTTCCTTTCCTTGTATGACGGGGCATCCGTCGGACACCCCGCCGAAAGTTTTAATCAAGGAAGCCCTTATAGTATCTCATCATCATCTGAGATTCAATGGACTTAACGGTGTCAAGCGCAACGCCGACGAGTATCAGTATAGAGGTACCGCCGAGGGATACGTTGATGTTTCCGATTCTTCCGACAATGATGGGCAGAATGGCCATAATTCCCAGGAAGAATGCGCCCATAAGAGTGACCTTGGAAATTATCTTACCGATGAAGTCAGATGTGGGCTTGCCGGGACGGATTCCCGGAATTACACCCGAGTTCTTTCTCAGGTTGTTAGCCATTTCCACGGGGTTATACTGAATCGCAATGTAGAAGTAGGAGAAGAATACGATAAGTATAAGGTAGAGCACGGCATAGAAAGGCCTCTCATATGAGAAAATGTCGAGGAACTTTATGAAGGAAGAAGGATTGGTTGTACTTCCGCCTGCAAAAGCCGTGATGGTTGTGGGAATGGCGAGAATGGAGCTGGCAAAGATGATGGGGAGAACGCCTGCCATGTTGACCTGAATGGGAAGGTGGGTGTTCTGACCGCCGTACATTTTTCTGCCTACCACACGTTTGGCATACTGAACCGGAATTCTCCGCTCGGCTCCGGTCATAAAGACAACGAAGGCGATGATTGCCAGGAACAGTAAGCAAACCACAATAACGGGAACATAGTTACCGTTGACAATCTGTCCCCAGAGATATGCAAATCCGCTGGGTCCGCGGGAAATGATGCCGGCGAAAAGTATGATGGAAATTCCGTTACCGATACCCTTTTCGTCGATCTGTTCGCCCATCCACATAATTACAGCCGAACCGGCGGTAAAGCAGAGGACAACAATCACTCCCACAAAAATCTGAGCAAAGACGCCGTCGCCCGCACCGTAGGTCAGCATGTTCTGGTTGCGAAGGTAAATGTAGTAGACAATACCCTGAATGAGCGCCAGAATGACCGTAGCATAACGGGTGATGGCCGCAAGCTTTTTACGGCCCTCTTCGCCCTCTTTGGACAGTCTCTCAAGGGGCGGAATTGCCACGGTGAGAAGCTGGATAATAATTGAAGAATTGATGTAGGGGGTAACGCCCATGGCGAAGATGGCTCCGTATTCAAGAGCACCTCCGGTCAGCACCGAAAGGTAGCTGAAAAGGGTGTTTCCTGTAGAAGAGAAGGTATCGGCGAGCTGGGAGCTCAGCTTTGCGGCATCAATAAAGGGTGCCGGAATGAACGAACCGATACGGAAAAGAATGATGATAAAGATGGTATAAAATATCTTTTTTCTAAGCTCTGTGACCTTCCAACCGTTTCGGATAGTCTCTAACAGCTGCATCTTACATCACCTCTGCCTTTCCGCCTGCCGCTTCTATTTTAGCTTTTGCGGACTCGGAAAAGGCAGCTGCCTTAACGGTGAGCTTCTTCTTGAGGTCTCCGTTTCCGAGAACCTTGACGCCGTCCAGGGTCTTGCTTATAAGACCTGCGTCTTTGAGAGCTGCCGCGTCTACGGTTGCGCCGTCGTCGAATTTATCGAGGGCTGCAACATTGACTGTGGCGTATTTTGTTGCGAAAATATTGTTGAAACCTCTTTTGGGGATTCGGCGCTGCAAAGGCATCTGACCGCCTTCAAAGCCGGGACGGATGGAGCCGCCGGAGCGAGCTTTCTGACCCTTGTGTCCCTTGCCGGCGGTTTTGCCCTGACCCGAAGCGGGGCCTCGACCTATACGCTTGGAGGGTCGGTTTGCACCGGCCGCCGAAGAAAGTTCATGCAGTTTCATTTTTATTGCACCTCCTTAGTTTACGCTTTGGTTACCTCTACGAGGTGTCTGATCTTTACAATCTTACCCTGTGTCTGGGCGTTGTCAGGCTGGACTCTCTGGTCGCCGATTTTGTGCAGTCCCAGAGCAGCAGCGGTAGCCTTCTGCTTATCTGTCGAACCGATGAGGCTCTTTACAAGCTTTACAGAAATGTTTGCCATGATCGCTGCCTCCTTAACCTAAGATTTCCTGAACGGTCTTGCCGCGAACTGCAGCAACCTGGTCAGCGTCACGAAGAGCTTTCAGGCCTTGCATGGTCGCACGCACAACG
>CABMOR010000040.1 GCA_902388225.1 uncultured Oscillospiraceae bacterium
ACCGCTTTTTCCACCGTCTCAAGGTCGAATTCACCCAGCTCCTTGAGCAGTTTTCCCACCATTATCATGTTGGCAAGGGTGGAAAAGCCCTTTTCTCCGGCGGTTTTGGTGGCCGGAATATAAAATGCGGTGACATCGTTTCTGGTTACCTTTTGCTCCACGAGAGAGCTGTCCACAAGTATCATTCCTCCCGGCTTTACACATTCCTCAAACCGGGCGAGAGAGGGCAGGTTCATGGCCACAAGCACATCGGGACTTGAAATAATGGGGGAGCCCACCGGCCGGTCGCTTAAAATGACGCTGCAGCTTGCAGTGCCGCCTCGCATTTCGGGGCCGTAGGAGGGAAGCCAGCTGACATTTTTATCGTCCATGAGGCCTTTGTATGCAAGCAGTTTTCCGGCAAAAAGTATGCCCTGACCGCCAAAGCCCGAGAACAAAACGCTTTTATTACTCATTCCTTGTCTCCTCCCTCTGCCGATCTGTCTTTATAAACTCCAAGGGGATAATAGGGGAGCATGTTGTCCTCTATCCATTTAAGCGCCGCCTTGGGGGTCATGCCCCAGTTGGTGGGACAGGAGGAAACCACCTCCACAAGGGAAAATCCCTTGCCGTCAAGCTGGTTTTGGAAGGCCTTTTTAATGGCCTTTTTGGCGTTTCTGACGTTTTTAACATTGTTGACAGTAACCCGTTCGAGATATTCCGGACCCTCAAGCTCGGACAGCATTTCGCAGATTTTGACCGGATATCCGCAGAGCTTCGGATCCCGTCCGTAGGGAGAGGTCTGAGTGACCTGACCCGGCAGGGAGGTGGGAGCCATCTGGCCGCCGGTCATGCCGTAGATTGCGTTGTTTATGAAAATAACGGTTATGTTTTCGTTTCTGGCGGCGGCGTGTACCGTTTCGGCCATGCCTATGGAGGCCAAATCTCCGTCGCCCTGATATGTAAAGACCACATGGTTTTCGGGGTCGGCACGCTTTACGCCGGTGGCAACGGCCGGAGCCCGTCCGTGAGCCGCCTCTATCATGTCACAGTTGAAATAATTATATGCCATTACCGAGCATCCCACCGGAGCAATTCCGATTGTGCGTCCCTCGATGCCCAGCTCGTCGATGACCTCGGCCACCAGCCGGTGTACAATACCGTGGGTACATCCGGGACAGTAGTGCATTGGCACATCTATAAGGGAATGAGGCTTGTCAAATACCACCATTATTCTGCACCTCCGTTTTTAATTGCTTCGAGCACCTGCTCGGTCGAGGGAATCATACCGCCCACACGGTTACAGAGCGAAACCGGCTTCTGACATTTGGTGGCGAGCTTTACATCCTCGATCATCTGACCCATGGAAAGCTCCACCGAAATAAATCTGTCCGCATGAGTCACCGCCTTTTCAAAGGGAGCGGCGGGGAAGGGCCAGAGGGTTATGGGACGGATAAGACCGGCCTTAATGCCCTGACTTCTGGCCTCGTCGACGGCACTTTTGGAAACACGGGCGGCAAGGCCGAAGGCCACAACGCAAATTTCGTCGTCCATGAGGTATTCCTCATACATGGCTTCATTTTGCTCGACAATTTTGTATCTCTCGTAGCGGGCAAAATTAAGCTGTTCAAGCTCCTCGGGAACAAGGGACAGAGAGTTTACTATGTTGTGCTCCCGGTTCATTTTTGTGCCGGTGGTTGCCCAGGGCTTTTGGGGAGCGGGCTTGACATCAAAGTCAAGCTGTACCGGCTCCATCATCTGACCCAGGGTGCCGTCGGCCATTATCATGGAGGTCATGCGATATTTGTCGGCAAGCTCAAAGCCCTTGACGGTCAACTCGGCCATTTCCTGAACCGAGGCGGGGGCCAGTACAATCATGTGAAAGTCGCCGTGGGCGCCCCCTTTGGTGGCCTGGAAATAGTCCGACTGGCTGGGCTGTATTCCGCCAAGTCCGGGGCCGCCCCGCTGTACATTGACAACCAGAGCGGGAAGATCCGAGCCGGCGAGATAGGAAAGACCCTCGCCCTTAAGAGAAATTCCGGGGCTGGAGGAGGAGGTCATTACCCTTTTACCGGCAGAGGAAACTCCGTAAACCATGTTTATTGCGGCAATTTCGCTTTCGGCCTGCAAAAACACGCCGCCGATTTTGGGCATTTTCTTGGCCATGTATGCGGCAATCTCGGTTTGGGGGGTTATGGGATAGCCGAAATAATGACGGCATCCGGCAATTATGGCCGCTTCGGCAATGGCTTCATTGCCCTTCATAAGCACCTTTTCAGACATATTTTTCACCTCTCAACCTTTATAATACAATCGGGACACATAATGGCGCAGGAGGCGCAGCCGATGCAGGAAGCCTCGTCGGTAAGCTCGGCGGGATGATGCCCCTTTTTGTTGATTTTCTCTTCCGACAGCCTTAAAAGGCCCTTGGGACATGCGTCTACACACAGACCGCAGCCCTTGCAGTTGTCGGTTTTAAAGGTTAGTTTTGCCATATTATCGCTCCTTAATTTTTATACGGGTCTTTTTTGCAGCTTCATTGCAAAGGGATTTGAAAGCTTTGAAGACAGTTCACCTTCAAGGCGGCGGTCGAAGGAGGTCATGACCACCGGAAGGCCGCAAAGAGCCGAAACCTCGTTTGCGTATTCGGCCGAGCAAAGCAGGTCATCGGCAGTTGTCTCGGCCCCTAAATTTGAGTTGTTGACAAGCCCGGTAAAGGAAATTTTACAGGCCGCCTCAATTTCCCTGAGCACCTCTACGGTGGAAAGGGCGTCGGGGGTAAGGGGACGGAATTTATTTATGACCATAAGGCAGTCGAAATTGTTTTCCTCTTTCAAAGCCGGAGCTATCCGCCCGAGGGCATAAGCTCCCCGGTCGTCGCCCCCCACATCCACAATGACATTAAGGCTTTTGTCGTCGGTCACGGCGTAAATGTCCTGGGGAAGAGCGGGAATGTCGAGATTTGTGTTTGCATATTCCGAACAGATAAGCCTTATGCCGGCTTTTTTAAAGTCCTCGAAGCTGTCTTTGGTGCGGAAATAGGGATTGACAATGTCAAGGTCGGCGACGGCGGTTTTTTTGCCTTTTTTGGCAAGGTCAAAGGCCATGTTGACCGCCACATTTGTTTTGCCGCTTCCGTAGTGCCCGCAAAGAAGGGTCACACGCTTATAATTGTACATCTTCCGCCTCCTTTAAACTTCCGAAAAACAATTATAAAATATTTTTAAAGCTTGTTGCGCTGGATTTTACCGCTTATGGTCTTGGGAAGCTCGGTTTTGAACTCGACTATGCGGGGATATTTGTAGGGAGCGGTGTTTTCTTTGACATAGTTTTGAATTTCCTTTTTGAGCTCGTCGGTTCCCTCGGTGCCCTTAGTTAAAACGATACTGGCCTTGACCACCTGGCCTCTGACCTCGTCGGGAGCGGCCGAAACGCCGCATTCAAGCACATAGGGAAGCTCCATGATGACGCTTTCGATTTCGAAGGGCCCGATACGGTAGCCGGAGGATTTGATGACGTCGTCCACACGGCCCACATACCAGTAGAAGCCGTCCTCATCCCGCCAGGCAACGTCTCCGGTGTGATAAAATCCGTCGTGCCAAACCTCTTTTGTCTTTTGCTCGTTTTTATAATACCCCTTGAACAGTCCGCAGGGAACCTTCTCGGAGGTTCTGACGACGATTTCGCCCGATTCACCGTCGGGAACGGGATTTCCGTCGCTGTCGATAAGGGTGATGTCAAATTGGGGAGAGGGCTTGCCCATTGAGCCGATTTTATGTGGCTGACCTATAAGGTTCGCAATGGCAAGGGTGGTTTCGGTCTGGCCGAAGCCCTCCATGATTTTAAGGCCGGTGGCCTTTTCAAACTGTTTGTATACCTCGGGGTTGAGAGCCTCGCCGGCGGTGGTCATGTGGCGGATGGAGGAAAGGTCGTACCTTGAGATGTCCTCCTTGACCATCATGCGGAGCATTGTGGGAGGGGCACAGAAGGTGGTGATGTGATATTTTGCAAACATGGGAAGTATATCCGAGGCCGAGAAGCGGTCAAAGTCATAGGTGAAAACCGCTCCCTCGCACAGCCACTGGCCGAACATCTTGCCCCAAAGAGCCTTGCCCCAGCCGGTGTCCGAAATGGTGAAGTGCAGGCCGTCGTCGCTCACGCCGTGCCAATATTTTGCCGTCACATAATGTCCCAGAGCGTATTTGCAGGAATGGGTTGCAATCTTGGGATATCCGGTGGTTCCGGAGGTGAAGAACATGAGCATGTTGTCATCTCCGCAGGCCGTGTCGTCGGTGCGGTAATAGTGGGCGCTGAAAAGGGGATATTCCCTGTCAAAATTGTGCCAGCCCTCTCGATCCTTTCCAACCACCACCTTAACCTTGAGGGTGGGACAGCTGTCGGCCACCTCGTCGACACATTCGGGAACTCCGTCGTCATCGGTGCAGATTATGGCCGAAACGTCGGCGGCCTTAAAGCGGTATTCAAAATCGTGAGCCTTGAGCTGGTGGGTGGCGGGAATGGCCACGGCGCCGATTTTGTTAAGGGCGAGGAAGGAAAACCAGAACTGATAGTGACGCTTGAGCACAAGCATGACCCGGTCGCCCTTCTTTATGCCGAGGGAGGTGAAGTAGTTGGCGCACTGGGCGGAATAGCGCTTCATGTCGTTAAATGTAAAGCGTCGTTCGGTCTTGTCCCTTGAAATGTGGAGCATGGCAAGCTTTTCGGGCTCCTTTTTGGCGATGGCGTCAACCGTGTCAAAGGCGAAGTTATAGCTGTCCTCGTTGACAAAATCAATCTTTTTGAGAACGCCGTTTTCGTCCTCGACCGTCTTTATGAATTTTTCGCTGACATAGGTCTTTCCGGGGGTGCGGCCGGGAATGAGGGTGTCCCGCACCACCGTCTCGGTGTGGTCCTCTCCGGGCAGAATAACCGCCAAAAAGAGCACGTCGTTTCCGTCGACGGCAATCATTCCGTGAGGAGTGGAGCTGTTATAATAGATGCTGTCTCCCTCATCCAGGTATTCCACATTGTCGCCGATCTGAATTTTCATTTTTCCCTTGAGAACCAGGTCGAATTCCTGACCGGAATGTTTGGTCAGATGGATGGGCTTGTTTTGAAGCTCCTGTCTGTAATCATAGCGCACCCAGTAGGGCTCGGCTATCTTCTTGCTGAAAAGGGGAGCGAGGTTTTGTATATTGATGCCGTCCTCCTTTGCGGTTTCCTGTCCCTTGCCCTTGCGGGTGACGGTGTAGGAAGAAAGGTGGGCGCTCTGTCCCTCGAGAAGGTCGGTAATGCCGATACCGAAGGCAAGAGAGCATTTGTGAATAAAGGTAAAGGGAAAGTCAAGCTTTCCGGCCTCATACTGAACATAATCTTCGGCAGAGACCTCGGTTTTTTGAGCCATCTCTTCAACAGTCAGCCCGACGATTTCACGCATTTCGTGAATTCTGCGGGCGACCTCCAACAGCTTTTCGGTGTCTACATTTGTCATTTCTGTTCCTCCTAATCCTTTGAATCGTTTTTTGGGGACAAAAAAACCGCCCCAAAGAAAGTTTCTTTGAGACGGGTGAATATCTTCCACTCGCGGTACCACTCAAATTGCAGTAAAACTGCCACTCAGGATCAATCAATCCTTATGCCTTGACGCGGCAAGACGGGAGGCGTCTACTCAGAAAAATCCTTTCAAACCTCCGGCTCGGAAGTGATGGGCTACGAAGAACACCGCTGACGATTTACACCAACCATCGTCTCTCTGAAAAGCTAAATGTTCTAAGCCGTCTTCGTCACAGCCTTTAGCCTCTCCAATATACCACACTTTTTTTGCTCTGTCAAGGGGTTTTGAAAAAAATTTGTCTTTTTGTTATACCCTGTCGAAAAAGGGAAAAGGAGAAAGCGCACATAAATAAAGTGAAATTTCCTTACAATTTCAAAATCGGCTGTAAATGGCTTGAAACCTGACGCTCTACTGTGGGTAGAGAAGAAATAATTACCCGTGGAACAAAAATTTAAGGGATAGATTGATTTTGACAGAAAATTGTTATATGCTGTTAACAGAATTTTTTACGAGGTGTAGACCAATGGAAAATAAATTTATTCTTACCTGCGAATCGACAGTGGATTTGCCTTATGATTATGTTTGCAGCCGTAATATTCCGGTGCTTTTTTACACCTATACCGTGAACGGTGTGGAGTATGAGGACGACATGGGTAAAAATCCCGATTCTCTTAAGAATTTTTACGCATTGCTGGACGAGGGATATCTTCCCTCCACCTCCCAGATAAATGTCTTTAAATATGAAAGTTTTTTTGAATCGGTAATTGAAAAATATGACGGAGAAATTCTTCACATTGCTTTTGGCTCGGGCATGACCCCTTCGGTAAACAATGCCTATGACGCCGCCAAAAAAGTCATGGAAAAGCACCCAGGACGCAGCATACGCGTGATTGATTCTCTTGGAAGCTGTTCCGGATACGGGTTGCTTGTGGACGATGCTGCCGACCTTAGGGACCAAGGAAAAACGGCCAAAGAGGTGGAGGATTGGGCTCTTTCGGTGAGAAATACCATCCATCACCAGTTTTTTGCCACCGACCTAAAGCTTTTCAGAAGGGGAGGACGGGTGTCGGGGCCTGCCGCCGCAGTGGCTACGGTTCTCAACATCTGCCCCATAATGCACCTTAACAGTGAGGGTCGTATAATTGCATACGGAAAGGTCAGGGGCAAGAAAAATTCCATAATCAAGACGGTGGATGAGGTGGAGAAAAACATCAGAAACGGCCGTGATTATGACGGCAAGATGTTTGTTGCCCATTCAAACTGCATTGACCTTGCAGGCGAAACCATAAAGGAGCTTGAAAAGCGTTTCCCGAAGGTCAAGGGGAAAATCCGCCTGGAGAATATCGGCACCACCATTGCCTCCCACACCGGAGTAGGTACCGTGGCAGTCTTTTTCTACGGCGGAGAAAGAGGAATAAATTAAGCCGCCCAAAAGCCGTATGATTTAAAACCCGCATGGCTTGAAAATTAAGATTAAGGCTAAAAGCTTGATAAAAGGGACCGAAGCCCATGGGGCGTCGGTCCTTTTTAGGTTACAAATTATTCTTGCTTATTTAATATGTGTGTAGTATAATAAGATATAATTATAATCAGGGAAGACGGCTGTAAATGACAGAGATATATCTTGACAACAGCGCCACCACACGGGTGTGCGAAAAGGCGGCTCAAAAGGCGCTTTACATGATGAGAACGGTTTTCGGAAATCCTTCGTCGGTCTATTCCATGGGGATGGACGCCGAAGGGGAGATGCGTGCCGCCCGAAAGGCCGTGGCCAAAAAACTGGGCTGTGACGAAGGGGAGGTTTTTTTCACCTCCGGCGGCACCGAGGCCAACAATCTCGCCCTGCTCGGAGGGGCCGATGCCAAAAAGAGGTTGGGAAAGAAGATAATAACCACCGCAATCGAGCATCCTTCGGTGCTTAATGCCGTAAAGGAGCTGGAAAAGAGAGGCTTTGAGACTGTTATTCTGCCGGCGGGAAGGGACGGAAAAATCCGTCTTTGCGACCTTGAAAACAGCCTTGACGATTCGGTCATAATGGTGTCGGTCATGCTTGTCAACAACGAAACAGGAGCTGTTCAGCCGGTAAGGGAGGCGGCGGCTCTGACCAAAAGGATGGCCAAAAACGCCCTGTTTCACTGCGATATGGTTCAGGGCTTCGGAAAGCTTGCCGAAACTGCGGCAAGCCTTAACGCCGACCTTATTTCGGTCAGCGGGCATAAAATTCACGCCCCAAAAGGGGTGGGAGCCCTTTTTGTCAGAAAAGGGGTAAGGATAAACAGCATACTTTTCGGCGGAGGGCAGGAAAAAAATCTCCGCTCGGGAACCGAAAACGCCCCCGCCATTGCGGCCTTTGGAGTGGCGGCGGAGGAAATTCCCGACATGAAAACCACCCTTGAAAAAATGACGGCTTTGAGGAATATGCTCAAGGCTTCGCTGTCGGATATCGACGGTATGGTCTTTAATTCCCCCGATGACGGGCTTGCCTATATTCTTAATTTTTCTGTTAAAGGAATTCCGTCGGAGGTCATGATACATTTTCTCGAGGGTTGCGGAATTTATGTTTCGGGAGGAAGCGCCTGCTCCAAAGGCGGGCGAAGTCACGCTCTGACCGCTCAGGGTCTTGCTCCCGAAATTGTCGACAGCGCCATTAGGGTCAGCTTTTCCAAAGACACGACAAAGCAGGAGGTCGAGCAACTGTCAAGGGCAGTTTCTCAGGGCGCAAAAATTTTGAGAAGGAAAAAGATATGAAGGAAATAATACTTATAAAAAACGGCGAGCTTGCCCTTAAGGGACAGAACCGCCGGGGATTTGAAGAAACCCTTATGAAAAATATCCGCCGGAGATTAAGGCCTTTGGGAGAGGTGGACATACATGCCGCTCAGTCGACCGTTT
>CABMOR010000041.1 GCA_902388225.1 uncultured Oscillospiraceae bacterium
CCCCGCCGTAAACTCCGAAAATTATTTCACGGCTCATAGCCTTCACCTCAAAACTTTTTTATTACATCATATGAAAAAACCGCCGTATTGTGACGGCGGTTCTGGGTTTGTTTATGCTTTTCCGGGACAAAATCCGTGTTCTTGACTTCTTCGTCGCCCCATTGGAAAGCTAAATCTTCTTTACGTTGTTTTTTCGGTTTGTCAGTCCTTTTTTAGGTTTTCAATTATTTTTTCGGCGGTCTTCATCCCGTCCACCGCCGCCGACATTATCCCGCCGGCATATCCGGCGCCTTCGCCACAGGGATAAATTCCTTTTATGTTTGACTGTCCGCTTATATCCCGCACAAGCCTAACGGGGCAGGAGGAACGCGCCTCGGGCCCCACAAAAATTGCGTCGTTCATATCAAAATCCTTGATTTTTCTTCCGAAAATCGGCATTGCTTCCCGAATGGATGAAGAAATAAATTCGGGCAGATAACTTTCAAGCGGTGCAAACCGCACTCCCGGAAGATAGGTCGGGGTGACCTCTCCCATTTTTTCGGAAGGTCGGTTTTTGAGAAAATCTCCCACAAGCTGAATGGGAGCAAAATAATTTTCTCCCCCCGCCTTAAAGGCTGCCTGTTCAATTTTTCTCTGAAGATAAATTCCCGCAAGGGGATCCTGACCGCCGAAATCCTGAGGATGAACATTGACAAGAATGGCGCTGTTGGCATTTTGTCCGTCTCTTTTTGAAAGACTCATTCCGTTGGTACATACACCGCCCGTTTCGGATGCGGCCGCAACCACCTGACCGCCCGGGCACATACAAAAGCTGAACACCCCCCGCCCATTCTTTAGATGGGTCGAAAGCTTATAGTCTGCGGCGGGAAGGGCTTTGTTATATCCTTTTCCGTATTGTCCGATGTTTATTGTTTCCTGGGGATGTTCGACCCTAACCCCCATGGCAAAGGGCTTTTGCTCCATGAAAAGTCCTCGGTTTTTAAGCATTTCAAAGGTGTCTCTCGCACTGTGCCCCAATGCAAGAATCAATCTTTCGCAAGGGAAGATTTTTTCCCCTTCTTTGGTCTGAACCTTTATAGCCGAGAGGCGGCCTTTCTCCACAATTATATCGGTCAGCTTGTGAGAAAATTTCACCTCGCCAAACTGCTCAATTTCCTTTCTGAGATTTCTCACCGTGTCAAAAAGCCTATCGCTTCCGATGTGCGGTTTGGCTTCATAGAGTATTTCCTCTCCCCCTCCGCACCGGGCAAAGGTCTCCAGCACAAACCGGCACCGCACGTCCTTAATACCGGAACTGAGCTTTCCGTCTGAAAAGGTTCCGGCACCTCCTTCACCGAACTGGACATTGGTGGACGGGTCAAAAGCTCCACCTTCCCAAAAATTTCCAACAATTTCAACACGTTTTTCAACATTCTCTCCCCGTTCTAAAAGAATGGGGTAAAAGCCCGCTTTTCCCAGTAAATATGCGGCATAGAGCCCTGCCGGGCCGCTTCCGATTATGTAAACCTTGTCTCTGGAGCCAATAGGATTTTTTAAAACGGACAAATGATTGCAAAAAGAATTTCTATCGTCTGCAAAGGCAGGTTTTTTCGAGGCAAATTTTGTCAGAAATTGGTCTTCTCGGTCAACAACCGAAAATTCAAAACTGCAAACATAGTGAATTTGATTTTTCTTTCTGGCGTCCAAAGAACGGCGGGTCAGAACTGCGTTTTTTATTTTGTCAGGTGAAATTCCAAAATATTTGGCCACCATGATTTCGGGTTTGGAAAAATCGGTCGAAAGGGAAACCTTTATCCCTGTTATTTTAAGCATTTTGTTTCCTCATCTTTTTTATAATTGACCTGACGGCCACTCCACTCGTTGACCATGCCCACTGAAGATTATATCCGCCGCAATCACCGTCCACATCAAGAATTTCTCCGGCGGCATAAAGCCCTTCATACAATCTTGACTCCATGCTGTCGGCCGAGAAATCAAAGGGATCGATTCCTCCGGCCGTCACCTGCGCCATATTCCAGCCCTTTGTGCCGGTGGCGGTAAGGGTGAACCCTTTAAGCTGTTGGGTCAAATCGGAAATTTCAGCCATATTCAGGGAGCCGCACTTTCTCGAAAGAGCAATTCCCGAACATTTTACAACCGTCTGCCCAAGGCGTTTGTTGATAAATCCGGTGAGCAAATCCATGCAGTCCCTCTCGGAGAATTCGACCGTCCTCCGTGTTATTTCGTCAATTATGCTCTGCCTTGAAAGGTTTGGGCAAAAATCCAGCAAAATTTGCCCACCGCCTTTTTGGGATATAATACGGGAAACCTGAAGTACGGGAGGTCCCGAAAGGCCGTAGTCGGTAAAAAGCACCTCGCCCTTTTCGGTACGGGATTTATTTCCGGCCTTGGCCGTTACCTTTGACACCCACTTTATCCCTGTCAGCGGCTTAATTTTTTTCATGTCGGTTGTAAGCTGAACAATGGCGGGGAATGTTCGGTTTATGCGATGGCCGAAGGCGGCCAAAAGCTCATATCCGTTTCCGTCCGAACCGGTGTTTGCTGCCGCTCGGCCTCCGCAGGTCACAAGCACATTTTCCCCGGCGAAAACACCCTTACTTGTGGTTACGGTGTAATTCCCGTCATAACCCACTCCCGAAACATCGGCTAAGCAAAGTATGTCCACTGCTGTTTCGGCCTTTAACCTCAGCATGTCAACCACCGCTCCCGCCTGTAAAGCACGGGGAAAGAGCTTTCCGTCCTCCTCCTCGACGGTCGGAATTCCGATTTTATCAAAAAATTCCAGCGTCTGTTCTCTTGTGAAGTTTTTAAAAACATCCTGGGCAAAGCTTGTCCCTCCGTAATATTTATCCGAAAGAACAGAGGTGTTGGATATATTACAGCGACCGTTTCCGGTGGTAATAAGCTTTTTACCGACCCTGTCATTTCGCTCGACCAAAAGCACCGACAAATCCGGAGCCTGGTCCGCTGCAAGGGCAGCCGCAAAAAGTCCTGCCGCTCCTCCACCCACAATTATCAGATCATAGTTTTCCTTCATCTCTTCACCGCCAATGTTTCACGTGAAACTTTTCTATATTGTATCATATCTCTGCACTTTTTACAAGCAGGGCAAATATAAGTAAGTCAAAAAAATGTTTCACGTGAAACAAAAACCCCTTTTATTTTTTGAATGGGTGTGTTATACTAAAGAAAAAACAAGTGAGGTGTGTTTTTTGCCCAAAACCGTTGCAATCGCCAACCAAAAGGGTGGCGTGGGAAAAACCACCACGGCGGTCAATCTTTCGGCCGGTGTGGGACAGCTCGGGAAAAAGGTGCTTTTGATTGACCTCGATCCTCAGGGCAACGCCACCAGCGGCTACGGCGTGGACAAGCGTCAGGTCGAAAACAGCAGTTACGATCTCCTGTCGGGGTCGGCCTCGGCCGAAAATGCCGTTTTACATACCGAGTTTAAAAACGTCGACCTTATTCCGTCAAGTATAGACCTTGCCGGAGCCGAAATAGAGCTGTCGTCGGTCGAACGCAGGGACAGCCGTCTCCGTCAGGCCATAGCCCCCATAGTCGGCAATTATGATTTTGTTTTCATCGACTGCCCTCCTTCGCTGGGACTTATAACAATTAACTGCCTCTGTGCCGCAGACACGGTTCTTATTCCCATTCAATGCGAATATTATGCCCTGGAAGGGCTTTCCCAGCTTATCTCCTCGGTACGTCAGGTCAAGCGGCTTTATAATCCCACCCTGGAAATTGAGGGGATTCTTCCAACCATGTATGACGGCCGTCTCAATCTTACCCATCAGGTGGTCTCGGAGGTTAAGAACTTTTTCCCGGGAAAGGTTTTTAAAACAGCCATACCCCGCGGAGTGAGAATTTCCGAGGCGCCAAGCTTCGGACAACCCATTATGTATTACGACCGTTCCTCGAAGGGTGCAAAGGCATACTGTGACCTTGCGAAGGAATTTGTAAAAAACAACAAAAATGTCGACCGCTAAAAAGCAGAAAGGAAGATAAAAATGGCCAAAAAAGGCGGATTAAACAAAGGCTTGGGGTCCCTTTTTGCCGAGAATACAACCGAAACCGACTCTCCATCACAAATTCCCATAATGGACATCGAGCCCAATCTCGACCAGCCACGAAAGGAGTTTGATTCCGAAGCACTGGAAGAGCTTGCCGAAAGCATTTCCCGTTACGGTCTGCTCCAGCCGCTGGTGGTTCGCCCCATAAACGGCGGGCGTTATCAGCTCGTGGCCGGAGAACGGCGGTGGAGAGCATCAAGAATTGCAGGTCTAAACTCTGTTCCGGCCGTGGTTAAGGAGCTGAGCGACGGCGAGACGGCCGAAATAGCTCTTGTGGAAAATCTCCAGCGAGAGGACCTTAATGCCATTGAAGAGGCGGCCGGATATAAAAGTCTTATGGACGACTTCGGCCTGACCCAGGAAGAGGTCGCCGCAAGGGTGGGAAGGTCCCGACCGGCCGTTACAAACGCGATCCGTCTTTTGGATCTGCCCGAGCAGGTACTTGAAATGATTAAAAAGGGGACCATTTCGGCAGGACACGGCAGAGCGTTGTTGGGTTTTTCGGACAAAGAAGAGCTTCTCAAGGCGGCAAAAATAGCCTCCTTCGGTGCAAACGTCCGTAAAATTGAGCAAATGGCAAAGGCATCTAAAAAAGATTGCGCCAAAGACAGTCGGCAGAAAAAGCCGACCAGACCGAGCATTTACGATGAGGTCGAGCTGTCACTGTCGGAAAATCTCGGACGGCGGGTAAAGGTCAATATGGGTAAGGGTAAAGGAACCCTTGAAATAGAATTTTATAACCTTGAAGATTTAAAGAGCCTGGCAAACAAACTGGGCGAATAATGAAAGGACGACAAAAATGTTAGACATCAAGCTTATCAGACAAAATCCCGATCAGGTAAAGCAGGCGGTCAACCGCCGCAACGGCGATTATACCGCCGCCATTGACGAACTGCTTAAAATAGACGAACAGCGCCGGATTATCAGCAGTGAAGCCGACAAACGTAAGGCTGAGCAAAATGCCGCCTCCAAGGAAATTCCCCGCATCAAAAAGGAGGGGGGAGACCTTTCGCCGCTTATGACTCGAATGAAGACCCTGTCTGATGAAGTCAAGGAGTGTGACCGGGAGATAGCCGAGCTGACCGAAAAGCAGAAAAACATTCTGCTCTCCATACCAAACATGCCCAACCCTACCATTCCCGACGGGGAGGACGACAAGGAAAACCGTGAGCTCCGCCGCTGGGGAGAGCCCAGACATTTTGATTTTGAGGCCAAGGCTCATTGGGATATAGGCAAGGACTTGGGTATTCTCGACCCCGAGACCGCCGCAAAGGTGTCGGGCGCGCGTTTCCACTTCTATCGCGGCCTGGGCGCACGGCTTGAAAGGGCGGTTATCAGCTTCTTTATGGACACCCATGCCGAAAACGGATATGAAGAGATAATTCCTCCTTACCTTGTCAACCGAGCATCCATGACCGGTACAGGTCAGCTTCCCAAATTTGAAGAGGACGCCTACCGCATTCACGGCTCGGACGAGTTCCTTATTCCCACCGCCGAGGTCCCGGTTACCAACATGTACCGCGACGACATTATCGACGGATCCAAGCTTCCCCTTAAATACTGCGCTTTCTCGGCCTGTTTTCGTGCCGAGGCCGGCTCGGCCGGAAGGGATACCCGCGGCCTTATCAGACAGCATCAGTTCCACAAGGTTGAATTAGTAAAATTTGTAAAACCCGAAAACTCCTACCGGGAACTTGAAACCCTGACAAACGATGCTGAAAAGCTACTTCAGCTTCTGGGGCTGCCCTATCGAGTTGTCTGCCTGTCGGCGGGAGATTTGGGCTTTTCCTCGGCCATGACCTACGACATTGAGGTCTGGCTTCCCAGCTATAACCGCTATTGCGAAATCTCCAGCTGCTCCAACTTCGAGGATTATCAGGCCAGACGTGCCGCTATCCGATATAAGGACGGAGCGGGAGAAAAAGCAAAGTTTGTTCATACCCTTAACGGCTCCGGCCTTGCGGTGGGCAGAACGGTGGCCGCAATTCTGGAAAACTATCAGAACGCCGACGGCACCGTAACCGTTCCGGAGGTTTTGAGAAAATATATGAACACCGATATTATAGGATAGGTGATTTGATGCTTGAAAACGGCTCGGTTTGTCTTTTAAACGACTCCTTTCCTCCCCTTATTGACGGGGTGGAAAACGCCGTGGTAAATTATGCCAGATGTATGACCCAAAAAGGAATAAACGCCGTTGTGGCTACCCCTTCCTATCCCGGGGCCGACGACACCGGCTTCGATTTCCCTGTGGTTAGATATTCCAGCCTAAATACCACCAAACAGTTCGGATATCGTCTTGGCTATCCCTTCAGCAAAAAGGCGGTCAACAGGATAAAGTCGTCAAACCCTCTTCTGCTACACACACACTGTCCCTTTGCATCCACTTTTCTTGCCCGAATGGTTCAGCAGGAGGTCGAAGCCCCCATTGTCTTTACCTATCACACCAAATTTGACATCGAAATAAACAAGGCTGTGGAAATGAATTTTCTCCGCAAGACGGCAAAAAAATTTCTTGTAAACAACATCTCGGCCTGTGACGAAGTATGGGTGGTGAGCAAGGGCGCCGGAGAAAATCTTAAGGGTCTTGGTTATGAGGGCGACTATGTGGTCATGGAAAACGGCGTCGACCTTAAAAAAGGGCTTGCCTCTCCCGAAACTGTGGCCGAGCTTCGGCAAAAGCACGGGCTTTCGGCCGACATCCCAACCTTCCTTTTTGTAGGCCGGCTTATGTGGTATAAGGGGGCCCGTATAATCCTTGACGGTCTTAGAGCGTTGGCAAACGAGGGAGAAGATTTCCGCATGGTCTTCGTGGGAGACAGCAATGAACGCGAGGAAATCGAGGAATATGCCAAAGAGCTTGGCATATACGAAAAATGCGTGTTTACCGGCTCGATTCGAAACCGCGAGATAATCAGGGGATATTTCACCCTGTCAGATCTGTTTTTGTTTCCCTCATCCTTTGACACAAACGGCATAGTGGTCAGGGAAGCGGCCGCCTGCGGCAAGGCGAGCGTCCTGCTGGCCGGCAGCTGTGCCGCAGAAGGAATCGAGGACGGAAAAACCGGTCTTTTAATCGATGAAAACGGGCAATCCATGGCAAAATGCCTCTCCTTTGCCTGCAAAAATCGCGACAAGCTTGAAACCTTAGGAAAAACCGCCATGGACGAGATTTATATTTCCTGGGAAGATGCCGTTGACAAGGCCACACACAGATATGAATTGGTTGTTGAACGATTCAACAGCCAAGAATCCCGCCGTCAGAAGGTGCGCTTTGACGAAATGTGCCGAGCCTTCAGCGAAATAAACGTTGCCATGCAGAGGGTGGAGGACACCTCCCGGTTTGTTTTTCAAAAGTTGGTCAAAAAGGGCAGGAAACCGAACGACTTCGGGGAGGAATAATTTTTGCATCCCATTAAACACTTTCGTACTATAACAAAACACCGTCACAAGGTCATCGCCCATTGCTTTAAGGCCGGAATCGGGTTTCAAGGTCTTTTTCATGACCTGTCAAAATATTCTCCTTGCGAATTTATACCCGGGGCAAAATATTATACCGGCACCCGCAGTCCCAATGTTGCCGAGCGTGAGCTGTTGGGATATTCCTCGGCCTGGCTTCATCACAAGGGGCGAAATCGGCACCATTTTGAATATTGGGAGGATTTCAGCATAAAGGAGCAGCGGGTAGTTCCGGTCAAAATGCCGCTGAAATATGCCGCCGAAATGTTTTGCGACCGGGTAGCGGCAAGCAAAATTTACCGAGGCAAGAATTATACCGACAGCTATCCTCTGGAATATTATATGAATGGGCGGGACGCCAAGACCATGCACCCCGAAACGGCGAAGTTTCTGGAAATGCTTTTAACCGAGCTTGCCCAAAAAGGGGAAAAAGCCGCCTTCACACATTTGAGAAACATTGTTAAATCAGAGAAAAATTACTAAAATCCCTTGCATTTTTCTGTTTCGATGGAAAAAGCTGTAATAGAAAAACCGCCTTTTCAGGGCGGTTTTTAATTTTACTGATTCCAGTATTTTCGGTCGAGAGAGCGGTATTGAACGGCCTCCAGAATATGATTTTGACCGATAACCTCGGTTCCCTCCAGGTCTGCGGCGGTGCGTGCCACCTTGAGAATTCGGTCATAAGCACGGGCCGAAAGCCCAAGTCGGTTAAAGGCCGTTTGGAGAATGTTTTTTGCCCGGTCGGTCATTTTACAGACCTCCGGCAAAAGGTCGGGGGTAATTGAAGCATTGCAGGAAAATGAACACCCGG
>CABMOR010000042.1 GCA_902388225.1 uncultured Oscillospiraceae bacterium
CTTGTTTTGTGGTAGTATTATCAGGCACATTTGTGCAGATATGCGTTGATGTGGGAGGTGGCTGCCCAAGCTCGTCACTTGAGGCAGGGAATTTCCGCGGAGTATGTCCGATTTAAAACCGGGCGACAGTTAATTTTTAACGGCACCCAACGGCCTCTCTTTTCCACTTGAGGCTGACTTGGTTACGGTCTTCCGCCGGATACGGCGGTCGGGCGTGCCGGGACTGAGGTGCAAAGGCGTTTTGTAATCCCGGAATAGGCTTTAAGCCCGCTCCGGTTTTTCGATGAACGGGCACGGAACACACGGCAAGGTGTTACATTTATCGAAGCCAAAGCGTCGCCCGCCACCCTTATCGCCCTAAAGGCGGAAAATTTTTAAGGAGGCGTACCATTATTATGGCAGCAAAAGAAAAAATCAGAATCAGACTTAAGGGATACGATCATCAGCTGGTGGATCAGGCCGCCGAAAAGATCGTAGAAACCGCAAAGAGAACCGGCACCCGTGTTTCGGGTCCCATTCCCCTTCCCACTCACAAGGAAGTTGTTACCATTCTCCGTGCAGTCCACAAATATAAGTACTCCCGCGAGCAGTTTGAAATGCGCACCCACAAGCGTCTGATCGACGTGATCCGCCCGTCCAACAAAACGGTCGAATCCTTAATGAGTCTTGAACTCCCTGCCGGCGTTGAGATTGAAATTAAGCTTTAATTGATTTCACACATCGCCTGACGAGAGGTCATGTTGGTCGAAAGATCAACCAATAACCACAAGGAGGAAAAAATAATGAAAAAAGCAATCATCGGAAAAAAGCTCGGCATGACCCAGCTTTTTGATGAACGCGGGAATGTAGTTCCCGTAACTGCTGTTGAGGCCGGCCCCTGCGTTATCACCCAGGTCAAGACAGTGGAAAACGACGGCTATGCGGCTTATCAGTACGGATTTGGCGAAATTAAGGTCAGCCATGTCAACAAGCCCATGGCAGGTCATTTCAAAAAGAATGACGTTGCTCCCAAGAAATATCTCCGCGAGTTCCGTCTCGACGGCGTGGAGGCAAATGTGGGCGATCTCATCAAGGCCGACGTTTTCGCCGAGGGCGACAGCATCGACGTAACCGGCACCAGCAAGGGTAAAGGAACCGCCGGCGTTATTAAGCGCTGGAACTTCCAGAGACTCAAAGAGTCCCACGGTACCGGCCCGGTTCACCGTCATGCAGGCTCCCAGGGCGCTTGCTCCAGCCCTTCCCGTGTATTCAAGGGCACCAAGGGCGCAGGCCGTCTGGGCTGTGAACGCGTAACCGTTCAGAATCTCGAAATCGTAAAAGTTGACGTTGAGAATAACATCATCGCCATCAAGGGCGCCATCCCCGGTCCCAAGGGCGGTATCGTTATGATCACCGACAGCGTGAAAGCATAAGGGAAGGAGAGTTTTAAATGCCTAAGGTAAAAGTATTTGATATGGCAGGCAAGGATGTGGGCGAGCTCGAGCTCAGCGATGCCGTCTTCGGTATCGAACCCAATGTTCAGGCAATGCACAGAGCTGTTGTTGCATATCTTGCAAACCAGCGTCAGGGCACCCAGTCAGCTCTCACCCGTGCCGAAGTCTCCGGCGGCGGAAGAAAGCCATGGAGACAGAAGGGAACCGGCCGTGCCCGTCAGGGTTCGACCAGAGCTGTTCAGTGGACCCACGGCGGAATCGCCTTCGCTCCGAAGCCCCGTGACTACCGTCAGTCCATCAATAAGAAGGTTAAGCGTCTGGCCATTCTTTCGGCCCTTTCCGACAAGGTTAACAACGATGCTTTCATCGTGCTCGACGCTCTTACCCTTGAAGGTTATAAGACCAAGGTCGTCGCCGACACTCTTAAGAATGTCAAGGCCGGCAAGAAGGTGCTCTTTGTACTGGCCGACAACAACGACATGGCAGTTAAATCCGCCCGCAACATTGAGGGCGTAAAGGTAGCCGGCACCAACACCATCTCGACCTACGACATCGTAAATGCCGACAGCATCGTGATTGTCAAGGACGCCGTTAAAAAGCTTGAGGAGGTATACGCATAATGAGTAAAACCGCTCAGGAAGTCATTCTTGCCCCGGTCATCACCGAAAAGAGCATGTCGGCCGCAAGAGACCAAAAGAAATTTTCCTTTAAAGTAGCCAAGGACGCCACCAAGATTGATATCAAAAAGGCAGTCGAAGAGCTCTTTAAGGTTGAAGTAAGCAAGGTCAACACCATCCACATGAGAGGAAAATCCCGCCGTTACGGCCGTTTCGAGGGATATACCGCTTCCTGGAAAAAGGCTGTTGTCACCTTAACACCCGACTCAAAGAATATTGAATTCTTCGAGGGCATGATGTAATTAAGGAGAGTGAAGAAAAATGGCAATCAAACATTACAAGCCGACCACACCGGGTCGCCGTGGAATGTCGGTAGTTGATTATTCCGAGCTTTCTAAGGTAGCCCCCGAGCGCAGCCTGTTGGAGCCCATGAAGAAAAACTCCGGCCGCAACAGCTACGGCCGCATCACCGTCCGTCATCGCGGCGGCGGAAATCGCAGAAAATACCGTATAATCGACTTTAAGCGCGACAAGGCGTCAACCGCCACCGTGCTTACCCTTGAGTATGATCCCAACCGTACCGCCAACATCGCCCTCGTTCAGTATGAGGACGGCGAAAAGCGCTACATCATCGCTCCTCATGGACTTAAAGTGGGCGACAAGGTGGAAAACGGAACCGACGCCGACATCGTAACCGGTAACGCCCTTCCCCTTTCCAGCATCCCCACCGGTACCTTCATCCACAATGTTGAGCTTTATCCCGGCAAGGGAGCCCAGCTTGCCAGAGCAGGCGGATGTATGGCTCAGCTTATGGGTAAAGAGGGCGACAAATACGCTCTTATCCGTCTCCCCTCGGGAGAAATGAGATATGTTCCGGTAAACTGCACCGCAACCGTTGGTCAGGTCGGCAATATCGATCATGTCAATGTAAATGTAGGTAAAGCCGGTAAGACCCGTTACAAGGGCATCCGTCCCACCGTTCGCGGCTCGGTCATGAACCCCTGCGACCACCCCCACGGCGGCGGTGAAGGAAAGGCCCCCATCGGCCGCTCCGGACCTCTTACCCCCTGGGGCAAACCCGCTCTGGGCTACAAGACCCGCAAGCATCACAACAGTTCCGACAAGCTTATTGTTAAGCGTCGCAACTCGAAGTAACGGACGAAAGGAGCTTATATTATGGGCAGAAGTATTAAAAAAGGGCCTTTCGTTCAGCCCGTCTTGCTCAAAAGAGTTCAGGCAATGAACGAAGCCGGCGAAAAGAGAGTGCTTAAAACCTGGAGCCGTTCTTCAACCATCTTCCCGGATTTTGTAGGACACACCTTTGCGGTTCATGACGGCCGCAAGCATGTTCCGGTTTATGTTACCGAGGATATGGTCGGTCACAAGCTGGGAGAGTTTGCTCCCACCCGCACCTTCAGAGGTCATGCCGGTTCAAAAACTTCCAATTCCGGTAAATAAGGCGAAAGGAGAATAAAACTATGGATAATATGGCAAGGGCAACCGTCAAGTACGTCCGTATTTCACCCAGAAAAGTGAAAATCGTGCTGGACCTTATTCGCAATCAGCCCGCTGACAAGGCCATGGCGATTCTCCGCCACACGCCCAAAGCGGCGAGTGAGTGCCTTGGCAAGCTGCTGAAATCAGCAATGGCTAATGCCGAAGTTAAAGAAATGAACACATCCAATTTGTATGTGGCAGAATGCTTTGTCTGCCCCGGACCCACCCTCAAGCGCTTCCAGGCAAGAGATAAGGGCCGTGCATACAGAATACTCAAGAGAACCAGTCACATAACCCTGGCTCTGGCAGAGAAAGAATAAGACAAGGAGGTAATTTAGAATGGGACAGAAAGTTAATCCCCACGGTCTGCGTGTGGGCGTCATTAAAAACTGGGACTCCCGTTGGTTCGCCAAGGACAAGGACTTCGGCGATACCCTCGTTGAGGACTACAATCTTCGTAAGTACCTTCTGAAGCTCCTTGAGCCTGCCGGTGTTCCGAAGATCGAAATTGAAAGAGACGCAAAGCGCGTCCGCATCTTTATCCATTGTGCCAAGCCCGGTATCGTTATCGGCCGCGGCGGCGCGGAGATTGATAAGCTTAAAGAAGTTTGCCAGAAGAAGCTCGGCCGTCCGGTCGTTATCAACATCGTTGAGGTCAAGAATCCCGACCTGAACGCTCAGCTCGTTGCCGCAAGCATTGCCGCACAGCTTGAGAAGAGAGCTTCCTTCCGCAGAGCCATGAAAATGGCCATCGGCCGTGCCATGAAGTTCGGCGCAAAGGGTATTAAAATTCAGATTTCCGGCCGTGTAGGCGGTGCGGAAATCGCCCGTAAGGAATCCTATCACGAGGGAACCATTCCCCTTCAGACTCTCCGTGCCGACATTGATTACGGCTTCGAAGAGGCAAAGACCACCTACGGCCGTATCGGCGTAAAGGTCTGGATTTATTCCGGCGAGGTTCTTCACGACAATCGCCGCCCCGCAAAGCCCGCTAAGGAAGGAGGCAACCGCTAATGTTAATGCCCAAGCGAGTAAAATACCGCAGAGTCCATCGTGGTCGCCTCACCGGCAAGGCCATGCGCGGCAACACCGTGACCTACGGTGATTTCGGACTTCAGGCTCTCGAGCCTGCATGGGTAACCGCAAATCAGATCGAGGCTGCCCGTATCGCCATGACCCGTTACACCAAGCGTGCAGGTCAGGTTTGGATTAAAATTTTCCCGGATAAGCCAATCACCGAAAAGCCGGCCGAAACCCGAATGGGTTCCGGTAAAGGTTCGCCCGAATACTGGGTGGCGGTGGTTAAGCCCGGCAGAGTAATGTTTGAAATCGGCGGTATTGACGAAGCTCAGGCCAGAGAGGCTCTCAGACTTGCGTCCCACAAGCTGCCTATCAAATGCAAATTTGTAAAAAAAGAGAACGGTGGTGAGCAACTGTGAAGGCAAGTGAACTGAGAGAAAAAAGCGTTGACGAGCTCAAGAATGAGCTTGCAAACCTTAAAGATGAACTTTTCCGCCTGCGTTTCCAGCTTGCCATAAACCAACTGGACAATCCCATGCGGATAAAGGCTGTTAAAAAGGACATCGCCCGCATAATGACAATTCTGCGCGACAATGAGATAAAAGCCGCCGCAACCAAAACGGAGGTATAATCGATGAGCGAGAGAAATTTGCGTAAAACTCTTGTCGGCACCGTGGTGAGCGACAAGATGGACAAAACCGTTGTCGTGGCAATTGCCGACAACGTAAAGCACCCGCTTTACAAGAAAATCATCAAGCGCACGGTTAAATTCAAGGCTCATGATGAAAACAATGCCTGCAACATCGGCGACCGCGTTCAGATTATGGAGACCCGACCCCTTTCCAAGGACAAGAGATGGCGGGTTGTTGAGATAATCGAGAAGGCGAAATAACTTATTACGAGGAGGAAAACACTGTGATACAGCAACAGAGTTACCTCAAGGTTGCCGACAATACCGGTGCAAAGGAGCTTATGTGCATCCGTGTACTCGGTGGTTCCGGCAGGAGGTACGCCAATATCGGCGACGTAATAGTCGCATCTGTTAAAAAAGCGGCTCCCGGCGGTGTGGTCAAAAAGGGCGACGTGGTCAAGGCCGTAGTCGTCAGGACCGCAAAGGGCCTTCGTCGTAACGACGGTACTTATATTCGTTTCGACGATAACGCCGCAGTAATCATAAGAGAAGACAAAAATCCCAGAGGTACCCGTATTTTCGGGCCGGTGGCAAGAGAGCTTCGTGAAAAGGATTATCTTAAGATCCTCTCCCTTGCTCCCGAAGTGCTTTAAGGAGGTAACGGTAAATGAGTAAAATGCATATTAAAACCGGCGATACCGTTATGATCCTCAGCGGCAAGGACCGCGGCCAAAAGGGTAAGGTCCTCGAGGTCAGCCCCAAGGAGGGCAAGGTCATCATCGAGGGACGCAACATCATGACCAAGCACGTCAAGGCCAGGAAGCCCGGCGATCCTGCAGGTATCGTTAAGGCTGAGGGCGCAATGTACGCCAGCAAGGTCGTCTGTGTTTGCCCCAAGTGCGGTAAACCCACCCGCGTAGGCAGCAAGAAATACGAAGACGGTAAAAAGGACCGCATCTGCAAAAAGTGCGGAGAAATTTTCTAAGGACAGGAGGAGCATTATAAATGTCTAGACTTAAAGAAACTTATAAAAATGATGTCGCTCCTGCACTGATGAAAAAATTCAGCTACAAGAGCGTTATGCAGATTCCCAAGCTTGAAAAGGTCGTCATCAATGTCGGCGCCGGCGAGGCAAGGGACAATGCAAAGGTTATTGACGCTATCGTTTCCGATCTTTCCCAGATCACCGGCCAGCGTCCCGTGGTCTGCAAGGCAAAAAAATCGGTCGCTAACTTCAAGCTCCGTGAGGGCATGAACATCGGCGCAAAGGTCACCCTTCGCGGCGAAAAGATGTATGAGTTTGTTGACCGTCTTTTCTCGGTGGCCCTTCCCCGAGTCCGCGACTTCCGCGGAATCAATGCCAACTCCTTTGACGGAAGAGGAAACTACTCCATGGGTATCAAGGAGCAGCTCATTTTCCCCGAAATTGAGTTTGACAAGATCGACAAGGTTCGCGGTATGGACATCTGCTTTGTCACCACCGCGAATACCGACGAAGAAGCCCGCGAGCTGCTGACACTGCTCGGCGCTCCGTTTGCGAAATAAGGAGGGAATCAGCAATGGCAAAAACATCAATGAAGGTAAGTCAGAAAAGGACTCCTAAATACTCTTCCCGCGGATACAACAGATGCAAGATCTGCGGTCGCCCCCATGCCTATCTTCGCAAATTCGGCATTTGCCGTATCTGCTTCCGTGAACTCGCTTACAAAGGCGAAATTCCCGGTGTGAAAAAGGCAAGCTGGTAATCACTTTATTTTGCAATTAGGAAAAGGAGGAAAAACGGTATGCAAATATCCGATACTATAGCCGATATGCTTACCAGAATTCGCAATGCGAGTTCCGCCAAGCATGACTCGGTAGACGTACCCGCGTCCAACATGAAAAAGTCGATTGCACAGATTCTTGTGGACGAAGGATATGTAAAAAGCTTTCAGGTTATCGAAGACGGAAAGCAGGGCGTTATCCGTTTGACGCTTAAATACAACGCGGGCAAGGCTCCGGCAATCACCGGCCTTAAAAGAGTCAGCAAGCCCGGACTTCGCATTTATGCTAACTGCGAGGATCTCCCCAAGGTCATGAAGGGCCTTGGTATCGCCATAGTTTCCACCTCCAAAGGTGTAATGACAGACAAAGCAGCCCGCTCCGCAAATGTCGGCGGCGAGGTTCTGGCTTTCGTTTGGTAAGGGAGGTAAAGAAGCATGTCGAGAATAGGTAAAAAACCCATCACCATTCCTCAGGGCGTCGAAGTTAAGATTGACGGCAAGGAAGTGACCGTCAAGGGTGCCAAGGGTACTCTTCATCACACCGTTGCCGGCGAAATCGAGGCCAAGGTTGAGGGGAGCGAAGTAATCGTTACCCGCCCCAACGACGCAAAGGAAAACCGTTCGCTTCACGGCCTGACCCGTACCCTCATAGCCAACATGGTTGAGGGCGTGTCCAACGGATACTCCAAGGCTCTGGAAATCCAGGGCGTAGGTTACCGTGCCGCCAAGCAGGGCAAGGACCTTGTTATGAATCTCGGTTTCTCCCATCAGGTGGTTGTTCCCGAAGTGGACGGCATAACTATTGATGTTCCCAACCCCAACAGCATTGTGATCTCCGGTGCAGACAAGCAGCAGGTCGGTCAGTTTGCCGCTGAGGTAAGAAGAAAACGTCCTCCCGAGCCCTACAAGGGCAAGGGAATCCGCTATGCCGGTGAATATGTCCGCCGCAAGGAAGGCAAGTCCGGTAAGGGCGCATAATTTGTAAAGGAGTGAAAGTTAAATGGTAACCAGACCTGACAGCAAAAAAGCCCGTATGAAACGCCATGCGCGAGTACGCGGTAAGGTAAACGGAACGGCTTCCTGCCCCCGTTTGTGCGTGTATCGCTCCCTTGCAAACATCGGTGCCCAGATAATTGACGACACTAAGGGAGTGACCCTTGTATCCGCCTCCAGTTATGAAAAAGATTTCGGCTACGGCGGAAACAAGGAAGCAGCCAAAAAAGTCGGCGCCATGATAGCCGAGCGTGCCAAGGCAAAGGGAATCACCCAGGTGGTTTTCGACCGCGGAGGCAACGTTTATCAGGGCAGAGTTAAAGAATTAGCAG
>CABMOR010000043.1 GCA_902388225.1 uncultured Oscillospiraceae bacterium
GCCTTTCAACCCCCCTTTTATCGGGCATTTACATCAGAGTCACAGCAGGCTTAAAGAATAGAATTCTTGAAACAAATGATAACAAATAAGCAAATGACTGTCAAGGGGGAGACCTTCATTCCAAAAGGTCTTTTTGCCCCATGTTTCGACACAATCTGCTCCGACAAGGAGAAAAACAAGGTTAAGCTCCCCTATCCCTACATTCATATCGACCGCAGTGACATTGTTGCTCCCGAGCCCTGCCCACGACCGGTGGATATAACCGTTGAAGGATGTAACGACACGGTGGAAATTGACGCGGGAGATTTGGAATTTGAATAACGCTGTATCATATTTGTATCACCCGAGGAGCTTGATGTTTCGGGCTCCCATAGCCCGGTCTGCAACAGGCGGAAATTCAAGGCAAGACCCGTCGCCCACTGTATTGACAACGGTTTTGCCTGCTGCAATATTACCGTTTGACAAAAACCAAAGTATAAGGTTGACACACCCCGAAAAAACGGTCGGCTGACGCCGTCTTTTTTTTAAAAATTCCAACCGACAACGGCCATAGTCGTTTCAACCAAAAATCCTTTAAAAAAATCAAATTTTTTATTGACCCGGTAAACATACTGTGCTAAACTTATACCGTCAAAGTTTTCGTATGACCGAAAACAACCTATTTGTGCCAAAAAGGGGCGATAGATAAAATGAAAAAACAGTCTGTAATTCGTAAGAAGCTGATCGGTCTTGCAACCGCTTTTGTCATGACCGCAGCGTCACTTACGCCGGCCGCCGCCGACATGGGGCTTGCAAGGGCCGATTCGGCAGATCAGGAGGTGCGTCTCGGGCGGCTTGCCATGGAAAGCAGCCGCGTAAGCGGATTCGCAGCCGCCTCGGTCGAGAGCGTAACGGCCGGTGGAAAAACAAACGACGACAGCATAAAAATGCTGCCTGCATCCGACTATAACGCCTATGCTCATTATGACATAGGGGGAATGGGGTATACATCCCTTTCCTTCAAAACCGCAAAGCTTGAAAACGGCGGAGACGGCGTTACATTTAAGGTTCTTGCCGACGGAAAAGAGGTCTATAACAGCGGCCCTGTAACCGACACATCGGTGAGAGAGGCTTCGGCAGATATTACCGGGGCTTATGACCTCTGCCTGCTGGTTGATTCGGGCGGAAATGCCGACGGGGACAGCTCGGCATTCATAACCCCTGTGCTTTTAAAGGAAGGAGCGGCGGATGAGTCGAATTACCGCAAGGTGTCGCTCGTAAGTCTTAAGGGAACCGCCTCTACCAACAAAATCGAAAGCATATTCGGAGACACCGACCAGACAGCCATGCTGGGCGGCGAAAAGGGACAGCACAAGAGCGGTGTGTCCATTGACGGATTTTGCTTTGACACGGCGCTGAGCTGGCCTACCACCAACATGGATTCCTATATGCAATACGATGTATCCACCCTTAAGGGAAACCGTTTTTCGGTTTATTTCGGACTTGACACCGCCCGTTCCACCGATAAGGCCGGCAAGGCGGTATTCAAGATAGCCGTGGACAGGGGAAGCGGATTTGAAGAAATATTTGCCTCTCCCTCGTTGGGAACGGGGGAATATTACCGTTTCACCTGCGATCTTGAAGGGGTAAATCGTATTCGCCTGCTGAGCAATAACGGCGGCGACGGCGGCGACGGAGAAATCGGTGTTTTTGCCGACCCGTCGGTTTATGTCAAGGCCGAGGAGCAGGGAACAGGCCTGATTTATCTCAGCGCCATGAATTTCCAGGGCGTCACCAATGAAGGCGAAGTTTTAAGGGATAAGGCTGACGGAAAGACAATAAAGCTGGACGGAAAGATCTATAAAAAGGGTCTTGTGGTAAGTCCCACAACCTATCCCTATGATTCATATGACCGTTCCATAGCCTCTCAGGTGCATTTTAACCTTTCGGGTGTGACCGCAAGCCGGTTTAAGTCAACGGTTGGTCTTTTCCCTGAAGCAGAAACGGTGGGAAGCGGTGTGGTTTTCTCGGTCTACGGAGACGGCACCGAGCTTTATAAATCAAAGGAAATAAAGAGCGTGGATGAAACCGAGGACATCGATGTTTCGGTTGAAGGATATAAGTCTCTGGTGCTCAGATGTACTCCCGTCGGCGAATCAAGCGGATGCCGCTGCGCATGGGGCGACGCAAGACTGACCCTTGACGGGGAAATTTCCCAAAATGCCGGAAAGACCTCCTTTGTGGAGACTACGTCGCTCACCGATCTTCCGACATACTATCTTGACGCCGCAGAGGGCTATGACACCCATCCTAAGGCCGACGACCTTGTTTGTGCAAATAAACAGTTCTCCAAGGGTATCGCCTCTCACCCCAATCCCACAACCAGTGCGGTGGCGAAATATGACCTGACAGGTCTTGGTTATACCAGATTTTCCACATATGTGGGAAAACGTGACAAATGGATCCCCCTTGACACTACCGGAAGCTACTATGTTGAATTTATGATATACGGCGACGGCAAGCTGTTGAGCAAAACCGACCGTATTGATTATCTTGAATATTTCTTTACCTCGGTGGATATTACCGGAGTAAATATTCTTACCATCGAGCTTAACATGAGCATTGATTTTTACAACTGCGACAGCTCGGCATGGTTCGAGCCAACCCTCTACCGTGAGTATGACAAGGGCGATCTTAGAATAACCTCTCCCAAGATTTATCCCGACCAGATCATTGCCGCCTATGATATTGAAATAAGCGGCGTTACCCGCTCGACCGGGGATCTGAAGGTTTATCTCAACGGGAAGGAAACTGCCACCACCGTTACAAGAGACGGATTCGGACACATTTCCTTCAGAGCTGACGGATTTGCGGGCGGAAAGAACATAATTGAAATCAAATCCCTTGAAAACGGTCAGGAGACCACGGTTTACACCCAGGAGCTTATTTGTCCCAGCGGAGAGATTTTAAAACTCAATCAGCTCCAAATGCTTGAAGGCTCATATTCCTCTTCGGCCTACTATCGGAATGAAAACCATCTGGGACGGGTGCTTTCTGTCGGAAGCGGAAGGGTACAGTCGAATGAAGGAATTTGCTGTGTGCCCAACAACCCCTCCAATATGGATGCAATTTTTGACATTTCGGCCTTTGATTATACCTATTTCAGAGCCGCAGTGGGGCGTGACGATTTCGGAAATACCGAAAACCGAGTCATGTTCTCGGTCTATGCCGATGGCAGACGGGTTGCCGTCTCTCGGGAGATGGCACCCGGCGACGTTCAGCTCCTTACGGCCGAGATTCCCGCCAATGCTTCGACTCTGACCCTTCGCGCTTATACCACCGAGGGTATCTCGGGCAATGCGGCCGACTGGATAGAGCCCATACTCTGCAAATCCGAGAGCTCGCTGAGCAAAAACAGCCGCACCGAATTTTCCTCTGCTTCGGCAAACGGCATCAGCGCAGATTATATTTTTGCCACCCGTTTTTCTGCGGCCGAGAAATTCTCGGAAATAACCCTTAATACCTCCTCCACAGGTAAAAGGGAAGTAGCCCTTTACAGGTATGTCTATTCCTTTAACCGTTCGGTTCAGGCCACCCCCGTTTATAAAAACGAACAGCTTGAGATCTCGGGTTCAAAGCTTAATATTGTACTTGACCGGGCGGCTCAGGCAGGGGAATATCTGCTTGTGGTTTACGATTCCCTCGAAACAAAGGCCAGTCAGAGCAACTTCGGCTTTATATATTCCGACGGTACATATTCTCCCGCATTCCCCGATATGAGCGTTACCTTTGAGGGCTCTTCGGCAAGCTGTTTTAATGATATTTCTCAAAATCCCGAACCTGAACAGCCCTATGACAACACCAATTCCTTTAACTCTGCCGAAAAGGAACGGGCTCAGGCCAAGATAAACGGATATTTAGACGACCTTTCGACCCTTCCTTCCTCGGTTACAATCGACGGAAAGAAATATGAGGGATTTGGCGAGGAAAACTTTGTCAAAATGCAGGTCGAGACCGACGAGGAGCAGGATTACGGCAAAAAGAACACCCGTGTTTACCTGCATAATAAGGACAGCAAGCTTGATTTGACGCTGGAAGTTTCCTCCTATCCCGACTATGCCGCCTATGAGTGGACGGTCTATTTTACCAATCCCCTTTACGGCGACATTGACGAGGACGGTGAAATAGCGGTTTCCGATGCCCTGCTTTCCCTCCAGCGTGCCGTAAACAAGACACAGCTTTCGGGCGAAAAAATATTTGCGGCCGACGCCGACGGAAACGGCGATGTGACGGTCAATGACGCTCTGCTCATCCTGCAAAAATCGGTGGGCAAGATTGAGCTTGAACGCAACGGAAATTCGGCGGTTATTACCGATCCCGTTGCCGCAAATGCTTGTTTTGAGGGCGGATCTCCCTATATAGGGACATCCTATTCCGATATAAACAATTCCAACACCGCACCCTATATGCCTATGGAGCTTTATCTCCAAAAGGGAGACAGCTATACCTTCGCTCCGACTACCGGACGCTCCACCGAAAATGTCTTTCCTTATTACAACATAGAGCACGGAAATTCCGGAACCTTTATGGCGATAGGCTGGTCGGGAACATGGCAGTCGGACATAGCATTTGACGGTTCGGAAACCACCGTAACTGCCAAACAGCAGACATTTAATTCATATCTCAAAACCGGCGAGCGTGCCGCCACTCCTCTTGTTGCCTTTGTGGAATATGACGGCAGGGATTTGAGCCGTTCGACCAACCTCTGGAGAGAGTGGGTCATCAACTGCAACATGCGCAAGGACGAAAACGGGGAACTCATGGAAGGCGCCCGGGGCTCCAGCGTTACCGGCAGTGAGGATGTCAATGTTATTAAGGGCGAGCAGATACAGATAGATCAGCTCAACTATCTGCTGGAACAGGATGTCAATTTGAGCTGGTGGTGGATAGACGCCGGATGGTACACCACCTCCTTTGACGACGACAACACCACCGCCTCTTGGGGTCAGGTGGGCACGTGGAATGTCGCCAAGCGCTTCGGCGATTTTTCCAACATTGTCAACAACGCCCACGAAAAGGGCATAAATGTTCTGCTTTGGTTCGAGCCCGAGCGTTTTGCCGTTGATATAAACGGTCTGAAAGACGACGGAACCACCCTCAAGAAGGAATGGATGACCGATTACGGTACCAAGGGATTTGAAACCGCAGGTCAGCACATGGTCAATTTGGGTAACGAAGAAGCCCTTGAATGGGTGACAAACCGTGTGCTCAGCATACTTGAGGCCGGTGGATTTGACCTCTACCGTGAGGACTTCAACATTATGCCGGCGGAATATTGGGCGCTGGGAGACAGCGAAAACCGTGAGGGTATTACCGAAAACCTCAGCGTTCAGGGGCACTATAAATTCTGGGATAACATTCTCGAGGCGGGATATACCATCGATTGCTGTGCCTCGGGCGGAAACCGTAACGACCTTCAGAGCCTCCGTAGAGCTGTATTCCTTCATCCTACCGACGCCCTTTACTCGGCATGGAATTCAAAGCAGGGAAGTGCTATGGTAATGTATCGCTGGCTGCCCTATTTCGGTACCAATACCTCCGATAACCCCGGCAAGGGATCGGAGAACAGATACAACATCCGAAGCTCCTACCGTCCCTGGCTTGAGCTTATATGCGATGTTCCCTCCGACAGCAACTGGGCCGAAATATCCGAGTTGACCTACGAGGTCGAGCAGCTCCAGCAGTTCATCTATGACGAGTTCTACGAGCTGACCGAATGGAGCATCGGCGTGACCGATTGGCTGTCCTACGAATTCTTTAATTCCGAGGAAGACAAAGGCTATGCCATAGTTTATGCACGGGACCGCACAGATGTGGGTACCAAGACCATCCGCTTCAAGGGGCTTGACCCGGATAAGACCTACACCGTCACCGCAACCGATACAAATCTTTCAAAGACGGCAACAGGCAGAGAGCTTATGCTCGGAGGCGTTGAGCTTACACTTTCAAAACGCTCGTCGGATGTTCTTTACATAAATCCTGCGGCATAAATAAAATAAAAAAACGGCTTGGAATGATCCAAGCCGTTTTTTAAGTGCTTATTTGAGGCTGTCGGCAATCTGTAATACCAGATTTTCGGTCTTTTCCCAGCCCAGACACGGGTCGGTAATGGATTTGCCGTATTCGTGATCGCCGATTTTTTGCCCGCCGTCCACAAGATAGCTCTCTATCATCAGTCCCTTGACAAGTCTTCTTATGTCGGTATTGAGATTGCATGACTCCACAACATTTTTGGAAATTCTGATTTGTTCCATGAATTTTTTGCCTGAATTCGCATGGTTGACATCCACGATAACCGATGGATTTTTAAGCCCGCTGTTCTCATAAAGGTCGGCAAGCGCCAAAAGATTCTCATAGTGATAATTGGAAATGTAATGGCCGCTTTGGTCAATACTGCCCCGAAGAATGGCGTGAGCGAGGGGATTGCCGCTGCTTTCCACCTCCCAGCCGCGGTAGATAAAGGTGTGAGGATGCTGGGCGGCGGTTATGGAATTCATCATTACATTAAGGTCTCCGCCGGTGGGATTTTTCATGCCGACCGGAATGTCAAGGCCGCTGGCCGTCAGACGGTGCTGTTGATTTTCCACCGACCGGGCGCCCACCGCAACATATGCCAGAAGATCGTTGAGATACCGGTGATTTTCAGGATAGAGCATTTCATCTGCACAGGTAAATCCGTAGTCCTTGAGGGCTTTCATGTGAAGCTCTCTTATGGCGATTATGCCGCTAAGCATGTCGGGACGGGATTCGGGGTCGGGCTGGTGAAGCAGTCCCTTATATCCTTCTCCGGTGGTTCGGGGCTTGTTTGTATAGATTCTCGGAATTATAAAAATCTTGTCCCTGACCTTTTCTTCAAGCAGGGCGAGGCGGGAAATATAGTCCAGCACAGCCTCCGGATTGTCGGCTGAGCAGGGGCCGATGACCAGCAGAAAACGGCTGTCGTCCCCCGAAAAAATGTTTCTTATTTCTTCGGCCCGCCTGTTTTTGACCGCCAGCATCTCATCGCTTGCGGGATACATGGCCTTTAAATCCTTCGGTATGGGAAGTTTTCGTTTGAATTTCATGTTATTCATAAAACAAGTTCCTTCTTAAATCTCAAAATTATCTGTCAAACCAGCCTCGGCGCTCGGTTGAGGTTCTCATCATTTCACGAAGGCCCTCACGGTCGCCGTTTTTAACGGCGGTATACATTTTGTCAAAGCCGACCTTAAATATTTCCATTTGCTTTAAAAGAGCGGTTTTGTTGTCGAGAAAAAGCTCGCTCCACATTTCGTCGTTTATTCGGGCAATTCGGGTCAAATCACGGAAGGAGTCGCCGGTGTAGTTTACAAGCCCGTGGTCGTCGCTGGAGCACATGAGACAAACGGCAATGCAGTGGGTAAGCTGGGAGAGAAAGGCGATTATTTCGTCGTGCCGATCGGGGGAAAGTTCGGAAATGCGTGCAAAGCCCAGCGTTTCTCCCAAATCCCTGCAAAGACTGACGGCCTCCTTGGAGTTTTTTTCTGTTGGGGTGACGATATAGTTTGCTACCTTGAAAATCGAAGAGTCGGCAAATTCAATACCGCTTTGCTCCCGTCCGGCCATGGGGTGGGCGGCAATAAATTCCACATCCGGTCGGAGAACCGACTGGATTTTGCCGACAATACAGCCCTTGACTCCGGTGACATCGGAAATTACCGCACCGCTTTTGAAAAGATGCTGATAGTTATTTATCCATTCCACAAAAACATGAGGATATAGGGCAAAAATTACAAGGTCGGCGGTTGCTACAAGCTGCTCGTCCACGGTTGAGACGGCAATGTCGGCAAAGCCGTTTGCAAGGGCATATTCGGCGTCGGACTGTTTTTTTGTTATGGCGCTGACTTTATATCCCTTTTCCTTTAATGCCTTGGCATAGCTTCCTCCCATAAGACCCAGGCCGATTATAAGTATATTCAGGTCCTTACTCAGTTTCAATCAAATTCACCTTCACGTTAAGTTTTTTCAAAATCTCAAAAAAATCAGGGAAGCTCTTATTAACCGCCCGGACTCCCTCAATCACTCCGCCGACTCTCGAGGCAAGCACGCTCAGCGCCATGACTATACGGTGGTCATTGTGACCGAAAAGCCGGTCTGTGGGGGGATGGAGTTTGCCCGAAATGACCACCCGGTCGTCATATATAACCGTGGTTATTCCGAATTTTCTAAGCTCAATCTTCATGACCTCGGCACGGTCGCTTTCCTTAATATGAAGCCG
>CABMOR010000044.1 GCA_902388225.1 uncultured Oscillospiraceae bacterium
AAGGAAATGGAGTATTCCTATTCCGACGGCGACCTTTACTATTTCATGGATCAGGAGACCTTTGAGCTTGTTCCCATCGGAAAGCAAGAACTGGGAGACAACTTTAAGTTTGTCAAGGAAAACATGATGTGCCGTGTACTTTCCTACAAGGGCAAGGTTTTCGGCGTTGAGCCTCCCACCTTTGTCGAGCTTCAGGTAACCGCTACCGAGCCCGGCGTCAGAGGCGATACCGCCACCAACGTTACCAAGCCCGCCACCCTTGAAACCGGCGCCGAAATCCGTGTTCCGATTTTCATTAACGAGGGCGACATGATCCGTGTTGACACCCGTACCGGAGAGTACATGGAACGCGCCTAAATTTGGAGGTAAGAAAATGACAATTACTGAAAAAATGGCATACATAAAGGGTATGGCCGACAGCATAGACCTTGATTCAAACGACAAGAAGGATAAGCTTATCATGGCCATGGTCGACGCTCTTTCCGAGCTTGCCGATTGTGTTAGCGACATTGACGATTATGTTGACCAGCTTGCCGCACAGGTGGATGAGATTGATGAAGATCTCGGTAACGTTGAACAGGATTTTTACGGCGACGATTGCTGCTGTGATGATGACTGTGACTGCGATTGCTGTGACGACGGAGGAGCTGTTTGCCCCAAGTGCGGTGCCGAGTTTGAACTTGACCTGGACGCTCTTGAAAACGGCGACATAATCACCTGTCCCGAATGCGGTGCAGAACTCAACTTTGAGTATGTCGACGACGAGGACGAAACCGAGGAATAATCCTTTCGGTGTGACAAGATGAAAAGAATTATTTCGCTTTTATTGGTTTTAACTTTGGCGGTTGGTATGTCGGCCTGTAAAAAGGCCGAACCCCAGACCGAATCTTTTCCGGATTCAGCCGTTTCCGAGCCCGATCCCGAAATGGATGACACCACACTTTATAACGGCAAGACCCTCAAGCAGTACTATGACGAAAACGAGGATTCCATAGGCTGGTTGAAAATTCCCGGAACCAAGACCGACAATATTGTCATGCTCGCCAAGGAAAAGGTCTATAATGACCAAGGCCAGCCCAACGCTCACTTTTATCTTAACCATGATTTTAATATGAATTATTTGGAGGCCGGTGAGCTTTATATCGACTTCCGTGCATCAATCGGTCCAAGATCTATGAGCAACAATCTGACCGTATACGGACATCACATGGCCAACGGCACCATGCTTGCCGGCATTGACAAGTATAAGAGCCAGAGCTTTGCCCAGAAGAATCCGTATATCACCTTTAACACCCTTTGGAGTCAGCATCATTTTAAGTTTTACGCAGTCTTTATGGTTGATTTGACCACCGAATACGGAAATGCGTTTGATTACCGTCAGCCCTTTTACAAGGGAGACGCCTTTGATAACTATGTCAAAGAAATTTCCGACCGACGTTTTTACGACAGCGGGGAAGAGATAACCGAAGATTCGGTGCTTATTACCCTTTCGACCTGCACATATCCTACCGGAAACCCTGCAACCGACAATGCCCGTCTTGTGGTGGTTGCCAGAATGTGCACCGAGGAGGAAGAGGCCAAAATAGCTTCGGGAGAGCTTAAAAATGCCGACGATTAAGATAATTGATTTTTTGAGGTGCTTGAAATGTCAAAGAAAAAAGGATTTTTTGCCTCTTTTGCCGAGTTTATCAATCGCGGAAGTGTCATTGACCTTGCCGTCGGCGTTATAATCGGCGGAGCCTTTCAGGGAATAGTTAAGTCTTTAGTAAGTGATCTTATCATGCCCTTTGTGGGGCTTGCAACCGGCGGAATAAATTTCGCCGACCAATTTGTGGTGCTTAAACTCGCCGAAGGAGTGGAAAGAGGGACTACATACGCTTCTCTTCAGGCGGCCAAGGATGCCGGAGCTACGGTTTTTGCCTACGGTTCATTTATAACCGAGGTTATAAACTTCCTTATAATGGCCTTTGTTATATTTATTCTGGTGAGGACCATTAACAATTTAAGGGATTTAAGAAAAAAGCCGGCAGAGGCGCCCACCACCAAGATCTGCCCCTTCTGCAGGAGCGAGATAAAAATTGAGGCCACCCGCTGCCCCAACTGCACTTCACGGCTTGAAGAGCAGGGAGAAGAGCAAGCGGAAGAATAAATTATATTAAAACGGACGGTATTTTGTTTGAAAGGCCGTCCGTTTTTCTTTAAATATTCCATTTAAAAGAATTTTAAGCTGTTTTAATACCAATGAATTTTATAATTTATAGGGTAAACTTAAAATCCAAAACAGGCATTTTTGGGTCTGCGGAGATTATAATTGGTTAAAAAGGTTGATTTTTTTGCCGGATTGCGGTATAATTTATTATCAGAGCATCTGTAAAAAAGCAATCGGAAAAGGGAGGGGACGGAATGGAAATCAAGATTTACAGAATACTTCCCCTTGTTTTATCTTTCTGCCTGCTTTTTTCCTGTTCAAAGCCGCAAACTCCAAATTCCGACCAAACCCCCTCATCTGTCGGGCAGTTTGAGTCGTCCGGAGAAATAAACATGGCCTTTGTGCAAAACGACACCTTAAGCCCGTATGAAGCCAAGACCAAAAGCAATCAGGAAATATCGCGCCTTATGTATGACGGCCTGATTCGGCTTGATGAAAATTTTAAACCGGTATATGTCTTGGCGTCAGATATTGCGGTTGACGGAAAAAGCGTTACCGTTACGATAAATTCATCTGCCAGATTTACCGACGGAAAAAATGTTTCGGCCGACGATGTGGTATATTCCATTTCGGCCGCAAAAAACGCAGCAGAATCAAAATACTGTGCAAAGCTTGAAAATGTCACAGGCTACTCTGCAAAGGATTCTTCCACCCTTGAGCTTACATTAAAAAATACCGATGAATATGTCGCCCGCCTGCTGGATTTTCCTGTTTTTGAAAAGGAAACCGAAAAGCAGGTGAACGCCGATAATAAGTCTGTTCCTCCCGTGGGTTCGGGGAGATATATTTTCATACAGGAAAACGATAAATATTATCTTAAATCCAATTCCGACTGGATAGGCGGACATGTCAACATTGCAAAGATAAATCTGATAAATCTTCCGGATGATGACGCAATAAAGCACGGAACATCGGTAGGAAGCGTTGATGTTTATTATTCCGACCTCAGCCAAAATGATATTCCCACTATGAAGGGGACCACACTTCCGGTTGTTTTGCACAACCTTGTATATCTTGGGGTCAACACCTCTTCGGGAATTCTCAGCGATGAAAATCTTCGCCGGTGCGTTTCGGCGGCCATCGACCGTGAGGAGATAACCAATTCGGTTTATTTCGGTTATGCCACGGCGGCCAAGGGACTTTTCCATTCAAATTTAAGTGAGCTTTCCGGTCTTCAGACAATAAATACCTCCAGGGATACCGAGTCGGCCTCAGCATATCTCAAAAATGCCGGATATGTTAAGGAACAGGCCGGTGACCTTGCCTTAAATTCCCGGCAAAAAGGCATAAATCTTACCCTGGTTTACAATTCGGAAAACAATGCCCGGCTTCTTCTTGCCACGAAAATTTCCGAATATCTCAAATCCGCCGGAATACAGGTCACCCTTAAGGGACTTCCCTTTGATGAATACACGGCGGCAATTCAGTATCATTCTTATGACCTTTATATAGGAGAGATAAAAATTCCGGACAATCTCGACGCCTATTCCCTGGCCACTGCGGGCGGACTTTTAACCATAAGCTTCTCGTCCGATGCGCAAGACGAGTCGCAAATCGGATCCGAGACTTCCGGAAATCAGCAAACCCCTTCGGATTCCTCCGATGTTGATGCCGACACTGTGCAAGGGGAAACCGGACAAAAAAGAGTGTCTCTTGAAGAGGCTCTTTATAAAATGCACAACGGCAACGGTTCGGTAGCCGAGGTGCTTTCCTGCCTTAACGAGCAGATGTCGATTATTCCCATATGCCATCGCAAAGGTTTGGTTATTTATTCCGACAAAATTTCCGACGGCCTTTCTCCCGTACCGGACGATCCCTTTAACGGGATTGAAAACTGCACAGCCTTATCCAATTGATTTTGAATAAAAAAGGAGTGTTATTATGATAAAATATGAAACTCATCTCGGTCAAATCGGCATTTCTCAAAGATATTTCGAAAAGCTTATCGGAAATGCGGTTTCTTCCTGCTACGGAGTAACAAACATGATACCCAAGGGCATGAAATGGTGGCGCTCAAAACTTGTCAAACGCCGCTTTGCCGATACCGGAATTAAGGTGAGGGGCGACCGTCAGTCGATTGTTGTGGACCTTCATATCTGTGTGGTCTACGGTCTTAACATCGCCGCCATTTCCAAAAGTATAATAAACAAGGTTACCTATGTTGTGGAGGACGCCACCGGCATAAAGGTGGAAAAGGTAATCGTCCACGTTGAGCAAATGAAAGAGTAGTTCTTTTTTAAGATTGGAGTGTTTACATTGTCCGAAACAATAAACGGCATACAGTTCCGCGACGCGGTCATTTCGGCTGCCGAAAATATTACCGCCCACCGCAAGGACGTTGACGAGCTTAATGTTTTTCCGGTCCCCGACGGTGATACCGGAACCAATATGGCCATGACCATAAACAATGCATCGAGAGAGCTTTCGGTGTCCTCTGAGGAGGAGCTTTCTTCGGTTGCAAAAACGGCATCCATGGCTCTTTTACGGGGAGCAAGAGGAAACTCCGGCGTTATTCTCTCGCTGCTTTTCAGGGGCATAGCGAAAGGTTTTAAAGGTCTTGAAACGGCAGACGGGGCTCAGCTTGCTGCCGCTTTAAAAAGCGGTGTGGACGCCGCCTATAAAGCGGTTATGAAGCCTACCGAAGGAACCGTTTTGACCGTAGCGAGGGTATCGGCCGAAAGGGCGGTGGCTTTTTCGGCAACCGAAAAAAATGCGGCAAAGGTGCTTGAATATGTATACGACGAGGCTAAGATTGCTCTTGCCAATACTCCCGAACAGCTTCCGGTGCTTAAAAAAGCCGGCGTTGTGGATGCGGGCGGACAGGGATATGTTTATATTCTTGAGGGTATGCTGTCGGTCGTTCGTGACGGTAAAATGATAAAGGGCGAGGCTGTGGAAGCCGAAAAAGTCCGGCCGGAATATCTTTATACGGCTGAATTTGTCATTTGCAGAGGAAAATCCGAAAATGACCCCATAAAGCTTCAGGCATATCTTGAAACTGTGGGCGAGCCATCGGTTACTGTTTCGAATCAAAGCGTAATTGTAAGGATTGAGACAAACGACCCGGGTCTTGTTATTCAGGAGTCGATAAAGTACGGCGTTATCAGAGACCTTAAGCTTATATTTAACGGAGACGAGCCGGCCGTTAATGAGGCCGTCGCCGAAAGCGAAAACGGTGATATGATTGAGTCGGTTGCTCCCGAAAAACCTTTCGGCTTTGTGGCGGTGGCGGCAGGAAAGGGAATGAATGATCTGTTTATGGATCTCGGCGCCGATACGGTGGTCGAGGGGGGACAGACCATGAATCCTTCCACCGACGACATCCTTCGCGCCATTGAAAAAACTCCTGCCGAGACGGTTTTTGTCTTCCCAAACAACAAGAATATTATTATGGCAGCTGAGCAGGCGGCGCCTCTTGCCAGCCGCCATGTATGCGTGTTGCCTACGCTTTCGGTTCCCATGGGAATCTCTGCCATGATTGAATTTGACGAGGAAGCTTCGGTTGAGGATAACCTTATAACCATGACCAAGGCCGCCGAGCGTACAACCACCGGTTCGGTTACATTTGCGGCCAGAGATTCCGATTTCGACGGAAAAGAGATAAAGAAGGGTGAAATCCTTGCCCTTAAAAACGGAAAAATTTCTTTTGTGGATGTCGATTTGGTTCATGCGGTGGGGAAACTTACCAAGGCAATAGTGACCAAGGATACTGCATCGGTAACCCTTTTCTACGGCTCGGATGTGGACGAAGAAACCCTCAATCTTGCCGTTGCCGCCTGTGAGGCCAAGGCCGGCGGGGTAGAGGTTACGGTCATTGACGGCGGTCAGCCCATTTACTACTTTATAATAGCCGCCGATAAACAAGCAAAGGATTGATCTGATGATTTGGCATACAGCTTCTTCAAAAGATGTGTTGAACGAGCTTCAAACCGACCCTTTGCAGGGTCTGTCGGGTGGAGAGGTAAACGCAAGGCTTGAAAAATACGGGAAAAATCTCCCCGAAAAAAAGAATAAATCCTCCTTTAAGGATTTGTTCGTCGGTCAGCTAACGGACGCGCCCACGGTTATTTTGACGATTGCTGCGATTATATATTTTATAATCGCAATTATAACTCCCCAAAATTCTTCGGCGGCCGCTTCGGTGGCCGAACCTATAATCATTCTGCTCATTGTCATAATCAACGCCGTGAGCGGAGCTATTCAGCAGACCGGCGCCGAGGCGGCAGTAGAATCTCTCAAATTTATTTCTCCCCCCTCTGCCTCGGTTATAAGAAACGGACAGAAAACCACCGTTCCTTCCACAAACATTGTTCCCGGAGATATAATTCTTCTTTCGGTTGGCAATTACATACCGGCCGATGCCCGAATTATCGAGTCGGATGGACTGCGCTGTGACGAATGCTCATTAACCGGGTCGGCAATAGATGCCGTCAAGTTTTCCGATGCTCTCGAGCAGGATATAACGGCTGTTGCCGATCAAAAAAACATGGTTTTTGCCGGATGTTCGGTTACGGCAGGAAGCGGCAAAGCCGTCGTGGTCGGAACAGGAAAGTTTACCGAAACTGCAAAGCTTGCCGCCGTTTTGGGCAAAAACAAGAATGTTTCTGTTTTGCAAAAGCGGCTTAAGGAGCTTGGGGGAATACTTGGAGTATTTACCCTTGTTATTTGTGCTGTCATTCTTATTTTCGGAACTGTTTTCGGAAGGGAAGAGGGAGGAATCTTTTCAAATTTCCTCAACACCCTTTTACCCACCGTGGCTCTTGCCGTTGCGGCCATTCCCGAAGGACTTAACACCATTGTCGCTGTAGTTATGGCCATAGGCGTCAAAAGAATGGTTAAATCAAATGTGGTTGTTCGTTCGGTTTCGGCCGTGGACACACTTGGAAGTACAACCGTTGTGTGTACCGACAAGACCGGACTTTTGACCCACAATTCCATGGAGTTGACCCACGTATACTGTGGGGGCGAGGTAACTCGTCTGACTTTGGATGGGGTTGACGCGCAAGCCAAAAATACAATAATAATGGCTTCCATGTGTTGTGACGCCACCGCCCAAAGGATTAACGGCAAGCTTGTCTGTCAAGGAGATTCCACCGAGGCCGCCATAGTTGCCGCCGCCGAGAAATATGCAGGCTCAGATAAACACACGGTTGAAAACATTTATCCCCGCCTTTGTGAAGTCCCCTTTGATCCGTCAAGAAGGCTTATGATTTCTGTAAATATGATTGACTCAAGGCCTGTGGCGGTTGTCAAGGGAACTCCCGAGGAAGTTTTGAACTGTTGCCTTGAGGGAAACGATAAAAAGACCATAGCCGCCTATGAAAGTATGGCGAAAATGGGACTTAGAGTTATTGCGGTTGCCTTTAAGGCGCTTGATGCCGAACCAACAAACCCCACTCCCGAGGAATTCCAAAGCGGGCTTTCCTTTGCAGGTCTTCTGGGACTTTATGATCCCCCAAGGAAGGGCGCCGAAAATGCCGTTCATCTTTTTCAGGAGGAAGGAATCAGGGTCGTAATGCTGACCGGAGACCATCCTGCCACGGCAACGGCCGCTGCCCTTGAAATGGGAATAATTACATCGGCCGAAGAGGTCATGTCGGGAGAACGGCTTGAAAAGCTTTCGGATGAGGAACTTGTTTCCTGCCTTTCCGATTTCAGAGTTTTTGCAAGAATTTCGCCGGCCCAAAAGAAAAAAATTGCCGAGGCTTTTAAAAACCGTGGCGAGGTTGTGACCCTTTTGGGAGACGGAATTAACGATGCTCCGGCTATTGCCGCCGCCGATACAGGCTGTACGGTGGAATCGGCTCCGGATGTCGTTAAGGGATCTGCCGATGTTATACTTACCAACAACAGTTTTTCGGCAATGTCCGACGCCATAACCGAGAGCCGCGGAATTTTTTCCAACATCCGCAAGGCTATCCGATATATTATCGCCTGCAATTTAGGCGAGGTGCTGACCCTTCTTTTCGCAATTCTGATATGGCGGGTTGTGGCGCTGTCGGCCATGCACATTTTGTGGATTAACATGATTACCTCTGCAATTCCGG